>JAIXPY010000189.1 GCA_027486025.1 Burkholderiaceae bacterium | reverse complement strand
TCCATGGGTACTCAAAGTATAGTGGAGCGCAGATCTTTTCAATTTATTGAATCTGTCAACTTATGGAGCTAGTCCGGCGTTTAAGCATGAATCTGTCATTCTTTTCACTTCTGACCCTTTTCTCCGCCTACCCGATGCTGCGAAGCGCTACCTAGCCCGAAGTAAGGGATCCCGTTTTTATGCCCCAATTACTCGATAAAACCATTGAGATCCTGAGCGTCAAGCATCTCCGGGGGCCCAATATGTGGACCTACCACCCGGTGATCGAGGTTTGGGTCGACATTGGCGATTTAGAAGACTATCCATCCAACCTCATCCCCGGATTTTATGAGCGGCTAGTGGCGTGTATGCCGGCTTTAGTTGAGCACCGCTGCAGCTATGGTGAGCACGGTGGGTTTCTAAAGCGGATTCAAGAAGGCACTTGGCCTGCCCATATCCTCGAACACCTCACGCTTGAGCTGCAGAACATGGCCGGCATTCCTGGCGGCTTTGGCAAAGCGCGTGACGGCGATCGCCGAGGTGTCTATAAGGTGATTGTTAGCGCAATCAATGAAAAAGTAACCCTGACTGCCTTGGAATACGCGCGCGACCTCTTTTTGGCGCTAGCGCAAGATACGCAGGATGCTTCGATTCTATTAAAGCAATTGGTTGAGCAGTTGCGTGACATTGGTGATGACCTCTTACTCGGCCCCAGCACCGCCAGCATTGTCTATGCCGCCGAGGAAAAAGGTGTTCCATGGATTCGTTTATCCAGTGGCAATCTGGTTCAGCTAGGCTATGGTGCAAAACAACGCCGCATTTGGACAGCAGAAACCGACCGCACTAGCGCAATCGCAGAAAGCGTTTCGCGCGATAAAGACCTCACCAAAAGTTTACTGAATAGCGCAGGACTCCCTACCCCCGAAGGCCGGATTGTTGCGACTGCACTAGATGCCTGGGATGCGGCCGAAGACATCGGCTTGCCGGTAGTTGTAAAGCCGATTGATGGCAACCACGGCCGGGGTGTCTTTATTAATCTCTACACCCAAGAGGAAGTCGAAGCAGCCTATGCTGTTGCAGTTGAAGAAGGTAGCGCCGTATTAGTCGAGCGCCATATTTTGGGTGATGAACATCGCCTCCTCGTAGTTGGCAATCAGGTTGTTGCTGCAGCCAAAGGTGAAACGGTTTGGGTCCTTGGTGACGGTAAGCACAACGTGACTGAGCTGATCAACCTGCAGATTAATTCGGATCCACGGCGTGGTACTGCGGAAGAATGCCCCTTAAATCCGGTGCGCGTTGACTCCGCTGTTGAGCTTGAGCTCACTCGCCAAAAACTCAGTGCAAAGGCGATTCCGGCGGAAGGCCAACGGGTGTTTATTCAGAGCAATGGCAACGTCGCTTTTGACGTCACCGATCAGGTGCACCCTGAAGTAGCGCGGCAAGTTGCATTGGCAGCACGAGTAGTTGGCCTTGAAATTGCTGGTGTTGACTTGGTGGCACAAGACATTAGTAAGCCGTTTGAGGAACAAGGAGCTGCAATTGTGGAAGTCAATGCGGGTCCCGGTCTATTAATGCACTTAAAGCCAGCCAGTGGAACCCCGCAGCCGGTTGGTAAGGCGATTGCTGACCACCTTTTTCCGACCAATGTGGATTTCAGAATTCCACTGGTCGGCATCACCGGATCCAAAGGAAAAACCCTGGTCGCCGAAATGGTTGGTCACTTTCTCAGACTGACAAACCAGTATGTCGGGGTATCGTGCGGCAATCAACTGTATTTTGGCAATCGCATCATTAAACGAGAGCAGCCATCCGATTGGGAAAACGCCCGCCGCAGTCTTCTCAATCGAGCAGTCGAAGCAGCGGTAATCGAAAATAATCATTTATCGATGCTCATCGAAGGCCTTGCCTACGATCGCTGTCAGGTTGGCGTCGTTCTCAACATCGATTCCAGCACCCGCTTTCCAGAATATGCGATCTACGATGAAGATCAACTCTTCAGTATTGTGCGCACCCAAGTGGATGTAGTCTTGCCCAATGGTGCTGCCGTTCTCAATGCAGATGATCCCTTGGTGGCAAAAATGGCGGAGCTGTGTGACGGTGAAGTGATTTACTTTTCTCGCAACGAGAGCGCCACTTTGATTGAAGATCATCTCAAGCAAGGTGGTCGCGCTGTGCTGGTGCGTGGCCAAGAGATTGTTTTAAAGACTGCACGACGGAATGAGCAAGTGCTTAAGTTACCAAAAAATCCGAAGAGCACTCCCGACAGCATGCAATGGAAGTCCATTAATTTAGCTGCAGCAATCGCAGCAGCCTGGGCTTTGGATATTCCTTTTAATATTATTCTTGCTGGTACAGAGACGTTTTATTCTGCCAGCGTATCCCAGACAGAGGCGTAATTGAAAGTATCTCGAATTCGCATGTTGCGTGGGCCCAATTTATGGAGCAGGCACACTGCCCTGGAGGCGATTGTGGATTGCGATCCCTTGGAGCGCGCAATCGATCAGCTGCCCGCCTTTGAAGTCAAGCTGCGAGAGCGTTTTCCCCAACTCGGCTTTATGCGCTTTAGTGGCAAAACCGAGGCAGTCTCTCTGGCGCACGTGATTGAACATGCTGCGCTAGACCTACAGGCGCAAGCAGGTTGTCCTGTCACCTTCAGTCGCACTATTCCAACATCTGATGCGGGTGTTTACCAAGTAGTGGTCGAGTACATCGAAGAAGCAGTTGGTCGAATGGCTTTTGACTTTGCTCTCGCCTTAATTCAGGCAGCTCGGGATGAGGCGCCATTTGATCTCGCAACCGCCTTGCATGAATTAGCCTCCCTATATGAAGAAGTTCGTTTGGGACCAAGCACTGGCTCAATCGTCGATGCCGCCATCGCGCACCACATTCCGTATCGGCGCATGACTGAGGGCAGCATGGTTCAGTTTGGCTGGGGTAGTAAACAAAAACGCATTCAAGCTGCTGAAACCAGCGATACCAGCGCGATTGCTGAATCCATTGCACAAGACAAGGAGCTCACTAAAAACTTGCTGCATGCTGCCGGAGTATCCGTTCCCCACGGTGAAGTAGTGACCAGCGCCGATGAGGCCTGGCGCGCAGCCCAAGCGATTGATGGGCCTGTCGTATTAAAACCTAAAGACGGCAATCAAGGCAAAGGTGTGGTTGCCAACATTCGCAGCGAAGAACAAGTGCGCGCTGCTTTTGAAGGAACCCAAGCGTATGGTAGCCAAACTATCGTTGAACGCTATTTACCAGGTCAAGATTACCGCTTACTGGTAGTAGGTAATCAGCTGGTTGCAGCGGCAAGGCGTGAGCCGGCCCAAGTGATTGGTGATGGCGTTCATACGATTGAGCAATTGGTAGCCCTCGAAAATAAAAACCCCCTGCGTGGAGATGGTCACGCTACTGCATTAACCAAGATTCGTTTAGATGCGATTGCAATTGCGACATTGGCTGCGGTGAATTTAGATATTACCTACATACCTAAGATAGGTGAGCGCATTCTGTTGCGCAATAACGCCAATTTAAGTACGGGCGGTACCGCAACCGATGTAACCGAAGATGTCCACCCCGATGTGGCGGCGAGCGCAGTCGCTGCGGCACAGATGATCGGACTCGATATTGCCGGCGTGGATATTCTGTGCGAGGCAATTTACAAACCCTTAGAGGCTCAAGGTGGTGGCATTGTTGAAGTAAATGCGGCACCGGGCTTACGGATGCATTTACAACCGTCTTTCGGCAAAGGTCGCCCCGTTGGCGAGCACATCATCAACATGATGTTCCCAGGCGGTGACAATGGTCGCATTCCGACGGTCGCAGTAACCGGCACCAACGGAAAAACCACTACGGTTCGCTTGATTGCCCACCTGATACATGAAACCGGTCTACGTATTGGCATGACCACTACCGATGGCGTTTATATCGAAGGTCGACGAATTGATACTGGCGACTGCAGCGGCCCCAAGAGCGCCCGCAATGTCTTAATGCATCCTGATGTCGACGCAGCCGTGCTTGAAACTGCGCGTGGTGGTATTTTACGTGAAGGATTGGGGTTTGATCGCTGCGACGTAGCGGTAGTAACCAATATTGGTGAAGGCGATCACTTGGGCATGAATTTTATTCACAGTGTTGATGGTATCGCCATTGTGAAGCGCGTAATTGTGCAAAACGTTTCCGTTACCGGGGTTGCAGTTCTCAATGCAATGGATCCACTGGTTGTGAAGATGCGGGAGAGCTGCCCGGGTGACATTATGTTCTTCTCTTATGATCCAACCCACCCTGTGATCGTGGCACACCGCGCTCAAGATAAGCGTGTTGTATTTTTTGATGGGACCGACATTGTTGCCGCTAAGGGGACAGAAGAAATCCACCGCATTCCAGTCAAACGCATTCCAATGACCAACCATGGCCTACTCCCATTTCAGATTGACAATGCGATGGCTTCAGTAGGCGCTGGCTGGGCCCTTGGATTGCCCTGGAGCGCTGTGAGTTCTGGACTGGCTACGTTTGACTCGAGCGCTAATTCTGCACCAGGCCGCTTTAATCTCTTTGAGCATCGCGGCGCAACCGTAGTAGCCGACTATGGGCACAACCCGGATGCCATGCGTGCCTTAGTCGACGGCATTCATGCCATGAAACCAAAGCGGAGCCATGTCGTGATCAGTGGCGCAGGCGATCGCCGCGATGACGATATCCGCGCCCTGACCAAAATCCTAGGCAATGCATTTGATCACGTTATCTTGTATCAAGACCAATGCCAGCGTGGCCGCGAAGATGGTGAAGTGTTAAAGCTCTTGCAAGAGGGCCTGGTTGGTACTACCAAAGCAAAACACGTTCAAGAGATTCGGGGGGAGTTTTTAGCCATCGACACCGCGCTGGAGCAACTCGAGCCCGGCGATGTGTGCTTGATCCTGATTGACCAAGTTGAAGAAGCCTTAGCTTATCTCGCCAGCAAGGTCAAAGCCTAGACTTTTTTACTTTGCGGCGTGGTACTGGCGCAGTAAATTCACTTCCTCTTTCGAGCCCAGCATCACGGATACGCGCTCGTGTAATCCCTGCGGCTGTAAATCTAAAATGGTATCGACGCCATTAATCACCGCACCACCAGCTTGCTCGACTAAAAAACCCATTGGATTGGCTTCATACATCAAACGTAGCTTTCCTGGTTTCTTCGGATCACGCTGATCCCAGGGATACATAAATACCCCGCCGCGTGAGAGCACTCGATGCACATCAGCAACCATCGATGCAATCCAGCGCATATTAAAGTCTTTCTGCCGAACGCCACCGCTACCCGCCAAACACTCATCGACGTAGCGCTTTACTGGTGCAGCCCAATGGCGCATATTCGACATATTGATCGCAAATTCACGGGTTGATTCGGAAATCTGCACGCCCTGCTTAATCAGTAAGAATTCACCCGAAACCGCATCCAGTGTGAATAAATCCACACCTTCGCCCAAACTAATCGCTAGGGTTGTTTGGGGGCCGTAGACGACATAGCCGGCAGCCACTTGGGTTCGACCTGCCTGTAAAAAATCAGCGGTCGTCAGCGGCGCATTGGGATCGGGTTTTTTGAGAATCGAAAAAATAGTGCCGATCGATACGTTGACGTCAATATT
>JAIXPY010000116.1 GCA_027486025.1 Burkholderiaceae bacterium | reverse complement strand
CTATCCCTCGAAGCCCCAGGTAAGTTTGAGGTAAGCGATGCTGCCTCGGTATTAAAGCAACTGTAATTCAATTACTCGTTTCATCGATCCCCCGAATTTACGAACGCGACCATGCTCAAGCAAAGAACCATTGCCAATCCAATAAAAACGGTCGGCATTGGCTTGCACTCGGGTCGTAAAGCAAGCTTATCGATTAAGCCTGCACCCGTGAATTCGGGAATCCAGTTTGTCCGCATTGATTTACCTGAGCCAGTCGTGATTGCGGCAGATGCCATGCTGGTTGGCGATACGCGCCTCGCATCGGTCTTACAAAAAGACGGCGTGCGTGTGTCTACAGTTGAACACTTACTGTCTGCTTGTGCTGGACTAGGGTTAGATAATGTGTTGATTGAAGTGGATTGCGAAGAGATTCCGATCATGGATGGCAGCGCTGCATCCTTCCTGTTCCTGCTTGAGTCTGCCGGCATAGCAGAGCAAGATGCGCCCCGCCAGTTCATGGTGATTAAGAAGTCTGTTGAAGTGCGGGACGGCGATAAGTTGGCTCGCCTCGATCCTTTTTTCGGATTCAAGTTGGATTTCACGATTGACTTTAAGCATCCGGCTGTGGATAAAACAGGCCAGCATTTTGTAGTCGACTTTGCAGAGCACGCATATCGCAGTGAGATTGGCCGAGCACGTACATTTGGTTTTGCGCACGAGGTTGAGGCCTTGCGCGAAATTGGCCTTGCGCGCGGCGGTAGTTTAGATAATGCGATTGTTCTAGACGAGCACCGCATTCTTAACAATGAAGAATTGCGCTACGAGGATGAGTTTGTGCGCCACAAAATCCTCGATGCGATTGGTGATCTGTATTTGGCGGGACATCCGATTGTGGGATCGTATGTTGCAAAAAAATCAGGCCATGCACTGAATAACGCCTTATTGCGCAAATTATTTGAAGATCCCAGTGCATTTGCAATTGAGTCGTTTCCCCTCAATAAAGCGCCAGCAGCCTACACCGTAGAAAATCAGCCCCTCTTTTTTTAAGGCGAACCCGTTTTCGATTGCAGAAGGTGCTGGACTGCCTTGCTGAGGTCCGACTCGGGCTCCAATTTACTCAGTAAATCAAGCCAAGCTGAACGGGCAACTGGATTTAGTCCTTTCGGCTTTTCCCTGGCTGGAGCACGTGGCTGAATAACCCACTCCGACTGAGGAAGGGCTGGCTTTAGGCTCACTTTTATTGCCGAGCAATTCTGACCATTTTTCGATAACTCGTTGATTAAGCTAGGTAAAGATTGTTGCAAGCGGGCAGCAATGGTGGCATTGGGCACCATCAACAACAGCTCGGTAGGCTTGCCGGAAGCCCAAATCGGCTCGACTTTAGAGCCAAAGTGAGCTAATTCCAGGGTTTTTAGACATTGCTGTAGGCAGGCCTTGAGTTTGGCCAAATCTTCGGTACGCGCCAAAATGCCATGGATTCCCTCTGGCCCACGCAAGCAGTCTATCCACTCTCGGGCTATCTTGGGCTTGGCAGAATAAGGGGTTTTTGGCTTTGGATTCATGGGGAAAAGGGGATTCGGGTGATAAACTCAAAGGCTTAATTTTGGTCAAAATCCCATGGCAATCAGCATTCTAAAAACTCTATTTGGTAGTCGAAATGATCGACTCTTAAAGCAATACCGCAAAGTCGTGCTCAAGGTTAATGCACTTGAGTCTACCTTGCAATCACTCGATGATGCTGCGCTTCAAGCAAAAACAGCAGAATTCAAATCACGCCTTGCTGCCGGCGAATCTTTAGATGACCTTACTGCCGAGGCATTTGCCGTAGTCCGCGAATCCAGTCGCCGCGTCATGAAGATGCGCCACTTTGATGCGCAGATTATGGGCGCTTTAGCTCTGCACCAAGGCAAGATTGCGGAAATGGGTACAGGCGAGGGTAAAACCCTGACTGCAACCTTAGCTGTTTACCTCAATGCGATTGCGGGTAAGGGTGTTCATGTGGTTACGGTCAACGATTACCTGGCGCAGCGCGATGCCGAGTGGATGGCCAAGCTCTATAACTTCTTAGGTCTTCAGGTTGGGATTAATTTATCCCAAATGGATCACGAGGCAAAGCAAGCGGCCTACGCAGCTGACATTACGTATGGCACCAACAATGAATTTGGCTTTGATTATTTGCGCGACAACATGGTGCAAGATGCGGCGCAGCGGGTTCAGCGTGGCTTAGCCTATGCCATCGTTGACGAGGTCGATTCGATCCTGATTGACGAGGCGCGGACACCGCTGATTATTTCAGGGCAGGCAGAGGACCATACCGACCTCTATCTAAAAATGAATCAATTGCCTGCCCATCTAGAGCGGCAAATTGGCGAAGAAAAAGCAGATGGTAGCGGCGTTGAAAAACCAGGCGATTACTGGGTCGATGAAAAAACCCAACAGGTTTATTTAACCGAGACTGGTCATGAAAAAGCCGAGAGTATCTTGGCGCAAATTGGCGTTTTAAATCCAGGCGATTCACTTTACGCACCTCAGAACATCACCTTGATGCATCACGTCTATGCGGCGCTGCGCGCCCATTGCTTGCAACACCGCGATCAACAATACGTGGTTCAAAACCAAGAAGTGATCATTGTCGATGAGTTCACGGGCCGCTTGATGACGGGCCGCCGCTGGTCAGATGGACTGCATCAGGCAGTCGAGGCAAAAGAAGGGGTGCCGATTCAGAGTGAGAATCGCACCTTGGCCACCATCACATTCCAGAATTACTTCCGCATGTACGGTAAGTTGGCTGGCATGACCGGTACTGCGGATACCGAAGCCTACGAGTTCAAAGAGATCTATAACTTAGAGACTGTCGTTATTCCGCCCAACCGCATGAGTCAGCGGACCGATCGCCAAGATCAAATTTATAAAACATCCGCAGAGCGTTACGCTGCCGTAGTTAAAGACATTGAAGAATGCTACGAACGAGGTCAGCCTGTGTTGGTGGGCACCACGTCAATTGAAAACTCCGAGCTGATTTCGCACTTATTGGATCAGAAGAAGCTGCCGCATCAGGTACTCAATGCAAAGCAGCATGCAAAAGAGGCTGAGATTATTGCGCAGGCAGGCCGCCCAAAAATGATTACGATTGCCACCAATATGGCTGGTCGTGGTACTGACATTGTGCTCGGCGGTAATGTCGAGAAGCAAGCGTCGCTGATTGAGGCAGATGGCAATTTAGCGCCTGCGGATAAAGAGGCGCGCATTGCGGTCTTGCATGATGAGTGGCAAGGCCTACACGACCAAGTATTAGCTGCAGGTGGTTTGCATATTATTGGTACCGAGCGCCACGAGAGTCGCCGGATTGATAACCAATTGCGTGGTCGATCGGGTCGCCAAGGCGATCCAGGATCATCGCGGTTTTACTTGTCTTTAGATGATCCACTCTTACGCATTTTTGCAGGCGATCGCTTGCGTGCGGTGATGGATCGCTTAAAGATGCCCGAGGGTGAGCCAATTGAAGCCGGGATGGTTACGCGCTCAATCGAGTCTGCACAGCGTAAGGTGGAAGCCCGCAACTTTGATATTCGGAAGCAGCTGTTGCAGTACGACGACGTTGCCAACGATCAGCGTAAAGAGACCTACCGCTTGCGCAATGAAGTGCTCGAGAGCAAAGACATTGGCGACCTCATTGCCAACTTGCGTGACGATGCGCTCCGCAGCTTTTGTGAATTGTATGTTCCTGCTGAGTCGATGGAGGAGCAGTGGGATTTACCAGGACTCGAAAATAGCTTAGCAAATGAATGGGGTCTCGGTGTTGACTTGACTGGCCTAGTTCAGTCGGCTGACTCCATTGAAGCAGAGGAAGTAGTTGAGCATGTCTTGACCGCCGCGAAAGCAGCGTATGACGGCAAAGTAGAGCTGTCGGGACGTGAGTCGTTTGCTGGCTATGAGCGTTCAGTCATGCTCTACAGCCTAGATAGCCACTGGCGTGAGCATTTGGCTGCCTTGGATCACTTGCGCCAAGGCATTCATCTGCGGGGCTACGCACAAAAGGATCCAAAACAAGAATACCGCCGCGAAGCATTTGAGCTGTATGGCGAACTCTTGAATGTGATTAAGAACGATGTGGTGAAGAGCATCATGGCGGTCAGAATTCGGACGGCCGATGAGTTAGATGCTGCCTCGGAATCTATTAATGAAGACATGAGTCAAGTCAAGGATGTGCAGTATCAACATGCCGATGTGAGTACAGATTCAGGCGAGGGCGAACAGCCTGCTGCGGCACCTGCTCCTGTTCGATCAGGGCCTAAAGTCGGCCGCAACGATCCCTGCCCATGTGGTAGTGGCAAAAAATACAAAGCCTGCTGCGGAGCCTTGAGTTAATCATGCCAGTCAATTTACCCTTGCCAGAGCGCTCTGCGCTGAGTCCAGTTGCTGGAGTGCAGTTGGGTATTGCCGAGGCAGGCATCAAGAAAGCCAATCGCAAGGATCTTTTAGTCATCACCCTCAGTCCGGGCACGCAGGTGGCTGGTGTATTTACACTGAATCGGTTTTGCGCTGCCCCGGTGCAGCTCTGCAGATCCCATTTAGACTGGGTTGCCCAAACTGGTAGTGGAATTCGTGCTTTGGTTGTGAATACCGGCAATGCCAATGCGGGAACTGGCGAGCAAGGAATGCGCGATGCCCTGGAAACATGCTGCGCCTTAGCGGCGGCTTTGAATATCCAGCCAGAGCAAGTCTTGCCGTTTTCAACGGGCGTGATCTTAGAGCCCTTACCCATTGCAAAGCTGACTGCTGCGCTGCCACGCGCCATTGCTAATTTAACTGACGATGCCTGGTTTGATGCAGCAGAAGCAATCATGACCACGGACATTCAGCCCAAGGCATTTTCGCAAGTGGTGATTACGCCGGACGGACTCATTACGCTCACCGGCATTTGTAAGGGCGCCGGTATGATTCATCCCAATATGGCAACGATGCTGGGCTTTATTGCAACGGATGCTGGCTTTGCGCCAGAGGTGTTGCAAAACCTCACCAAAGAAGTGGCTGACCTTTCTTTTAATGCCATTACGATCGATGGCGATACCAGCACCAATGATTCATTTATTGTGATGGCGACTGGCGTTTCTCCCGTAAAGATTAAGAGTACCGCCGATGCCAGCTACCCCATTGTGCGATCTGCACTCATTGCATTTGCGCGCCGACTGGCGCAAATGATTGTGCGCGATGGTGAAGGCGCTACGAAATTTATTTCGATTGAAGTGGTTGGGGGCAAGACAAACGAAGAGTGCCGTTTAGTGGCAGAGGCAGTAGCCCACTCTCCTTTGGTTAAGACCGCTTTTTTTGCAAGTGACCCCAATTTAGGCCGCATTCTGGCTGCCATTGGCTATGCCGGTATTGCTGATCTGGATGTGAATCGAGTGCAGCTCTGGTTAGGTGACGTTTGGGTCGCAAAAGACGGCGGACGTAATCCCAGCTACCAAGAGACGGATGGGCAACGCGTGATGCAGGCTACTGAGATTGCCGTCAAAATTGATTTAGGCCGTGGCGCTGCCGAGCAGACCATGTGGACCTGTGATTTATCGCATGAATACGTTTCGATCAACGCCGATTACCGCTCTTAATCCCATGAACGAAAAACTAGATCGATTGCTGAGTCACCTCGAAACTTTTCTTCCAAAACCATTGGATGAGGCGCAGTGGAAATCATCAACCGCATTTCGCTGGCGCCGTCGCGATAGTATCTTTGGCAGCATTGGTTTTTTACAACCCGTAAAACACGTTGCCGATATTTCGTATGAAGACCTGCAACACATTGATCGTCAGCGCGATGCGATTAAAGAAAATACCCGCAACTTTGTACAAAAGAAACCAGCTAATAATATTTTGCTCACTGGCGCACGTGGCACTGGAAAGTCTTCATTAATTAAGGCCAGCCTGCATGCCTTTGCAAAAGATGGCCTGCGCTTGGTTGAGGTTGAGAAAGAGCACTTAGCGGATTTAGCAGATATAACCGATTTGCTGGCCGATCGCCCAGAGCGCTTTATCGTTTTTTGCGATGACCTTTCCTTTGAGGAAGGGGAGTCTGGCTACAAAGCAATGAAGTCAGCTTTAGACGGTTCGATATCCGCCCAGGTTGATAACATTTTGATTTACGCCACATCG
>JAIXPY010000184.1 GCA_027486025.1 Burkholderiaceae bacterium | reverse complement strand
AGCGCTGATTCCTCAAGCTGGCCCAGTTCAGCACGGTAGCCTTTGTCGTCTTTATTTATAACAATTGCCTTAAACATCGTTTTCCTTTCAATACAAAGCCATACCGCTAATTTTCACTCACAGGCCGTAAACCGTTTATCCTAACAAGCATTACGAATTATGGAGCGTTCCATGAAAAAAATTCTACTCCCTCTTGGGCTGTTTACCCTCCTTATCGCCGGCTGCTCCTCCACTGACATCAAGATGTCGATGGGGAATATGCGCCTCATTCAGTCTTCTGCCGCACCGCAAGACGTCATGAATTTTGCTACGAAAGCCTGTCAGTCTGACTTTTACATGGGCGCCAGCTTTATCTCAAAAGCATCGAATGAATATCGCTTCAAGTGCGTACGCGCAGAAGAAAATGAAGTATTGACACCCATTCCGGGTACCAGCATTACTCCAAACACAAAATAAGTTTAAAGACAAAACCCTTCATGAGTTCAGCTTCACCCACCGAATTACGTAAGGCATTTTCTAGTTTCGCTACTGGAGTAACGGTCATCACCGGCATTGGAAACAATAGTCAAGCCGTTGGTGTCACGATTAGCTCATTTAATACTGTTTCCCTAGATCCGCCCCTCGTGCTTTGGAGTCTGTCTGAGCGTTCCGTATTGATGGATGCCTTTGCGCTTGGAAAAAAGCAATTGATTCATGTTTTAGAGCGATCGCAGGAAGACCTTGCTATGCGCTTTGCAAAAAGTGGTGGCGATCAATTTGCGGGAGTCGATCTGGTCACTACCCCCTCTGGTCTAGCAATGCTGCCTGATTGTGTCGCCTACTTTGAATGTGAAACCATTGCCGTTCATCCAGGCGGGGATCACCGCATTATTGTTGCGCGCATCGTGAACATGCAACACCATGAAGCACGTGATCCACTGGTATTTTCACGTAGTCAATTTATGGGCCTCTGCTTACCTGAGCGCGCCCCAATCGAGTAAAGGATTTTGTATGATGCGTCTTTGGGGTAGAGCAAGCTCAATCAATGTCCAAAAAATTCTATGGTGCCTAAATGAGCTTGGGCTCAAAGAAGGCACCGACTATGAACGCATCGATGCTGGCCTGCAGTTTGGTGTGGTCAACACTCCCGAATTCTTGGCATTAAACCCCAATGGCTTGGTGCCGACACTGCAAGACGAATCCTTTGTGCTGTGGGAGTCCAATTCCATTCTGCGTTACCTCGCTCGCAAGTATGACCAGAACGGACGCTACCCGGCCGACATTAATAGTCAAGCTTCTGCTGACAAGTGGATGGATTGGCAACTCACTACTTTCTGGCCAGCCATGCGGCCAGCATTTTTAGGTCTGACGCGAACCCCTGAAAATGAACGGAACTATGATTTGATTCGCAAAAACTATGAAACTGCCAGCGGCCAATTGAGGATCCTCAATCAAGCCTTGGAATCTCATTTGTATTGCGCCGGCAATCGCTTTAGTTTGGCTGATATTGCCTTGGGTCTCTGCGTCAATCGCTGGATCATGCTGGCCGAGAAGTTTCCTGAGCGGGTGGGTCAGCGCACTGCGTATCCAGGGATTGAGGCGTGGATGAAACGCTTAGAGAGCGAAACCGCCTATCTCACGGTAGCCTAAACAACGAAGGGTAGCACGCCCTATGCTTGCTTGAATTTCTTGGCTTGATGATCGGCGCCGATAAAGAGGTACATCGCCGGCACCACAAACAGGGTAAATAAAGTACCGATCGAGAGGCCAGTAAAGATCACGATCCCCATGGATTGACGTCCTGCAGCACCAGCTCCAGATGCAATCACCAATGGAATGACGCCCAAGACCATCGCCGCTGTAGTCATGAGAATGGGACGTAATCGAACGCTACTGGCTTCGACAATCGCATCGAGCTTGCTACGCCCGGCCGCCTGCAACTCATTGGCAAACTCCACAATCAAAATGCCGTGTTTACTAATGAGCCCCATCAGCGTCACAAGGCCAACCTGGGTATAGACGTTAAGCGTGGTAAAGCCGAGATTAATAAATATCAGCGCGCCAAATAATGCCAGTGGCACCGAAACCAAAATCACAATCGGATCACGGAAACTTTCAAACTGAGCGGCTAACACTAAGAAGACAATCAAAATTGCAAAGAACATCGTGACCAAGAAACCACCAGACTCATTCATGAACTGCCGTGATGGCCCGGCATAGTCAATGGAGTAGCCATTGGGCGCCACTTCTTTTAATGACTGAGCAATAAACTTAAGGACCTCTTCTTGGGATACAAATGGTGTACTGACACCAATAATCGTGGCGGAATTCAGCTGCTGGAAGTGATTGATGGATTGTGGAACCACGCGCTGCTTAATGCTCGCAATGGTCCGCGCCTGAATCATCTCACCGCTGGGGGTGCGAATGTAGTAATCCAATATTTGATCTGGATTGAGTCGATCGACTTGCTTCACCTGCGGAATCACCCGATACGATCTGCCAGAAACCGAAAAGTAATTTACAAAGCCGCCGCCAAGGGCAGCTGAAAGTGCATTTCCCACGTCGCGCTGGGTCATGCCCAATGCGGCGACTTTTTCGCGGTCAATCTCTAAGACGTTTTGTGGTTTATCAATCTTTAAGTCGCTATCCACAAAGAAGAACATGCCGCTCTTGCGCGCTTTGTCGAGTACAGCCTGAGATACCTCATTGAGGTTCTCATATGACTCGGTGGTATTAATAACCACCTGTACTGGTAAGCCTTGGGCACCAGGCAAAGCCGGAAACTGGAAGGCGGCAACTCGTACGCCGGCGATGCTATTCCACTTATTCTGCATGTCTTGCTGAAAAGCCGACGCGCTGCGGCTACGCTCATTCCAATCCTTCATCAGTACGCCACCAAAACTGCTAGTTGCGCTGGTAATTTGGAACATCTGCAAATACTCCGGCTCTGCTGCTGCGATTTTTTGAATCTGATCAGCATAGGTTTGCATTTGATTGACCGTGGCATTGGGCGGGCCAGAGGCCTGCATCAGCACAATGCCTTGGTCTTCAATTGGCGCTAACTCTGAATGGGCAGTTGCATACAGGTACGCAACTCCGCCCAGCAAAAATACGCCCATCACAATAATGACCTGCCAGGTACTCAGGAGGTCACGTAACAGAGTCTGATAGCGGTGATGCACGCGATCAAAAATCGCATCAATCTTTTTCACAAAGGGGGTGGTCTCTTGCCCTTCGGTAAAAATGCGGGAGCACATCATGGGTGACAGCGTCAAGGCCACTACACCAGAAACCGCCACCGCACTGGCTAAGGTAAACGCAAATTCGGTAAACAGCGCCCCGGTAAGGCCGCCCTGAAAGCCAATGGGGATGTAAACAGCAATGAGTACTACTGTCATTGCCAGAATCGGATTACCGAGTTCCCGGGCCGCAATCAAGGATGCCTCGAGTGGCGATTTACCCTCTTTCATATGGCGATCGACGTTCTCCACCACGATGATGGCGTCATCCACGACCAAGCCGATCGCTAAAACCAAGGCAAGCAGCGTTAGCAAATTGATGGAATAACCCAAGACCTGCATTAAGAAGAAGGTGCCGATAAGCGAAAGCGGCATCGCAATGACGGGCACGGCGACTGCGCGAAAGCTCCCCAAGAACAAGAAGATAACCACGGTCACAATGAGGAGGGCCTCAAGTAAGGTAGCTACCACCTCGTCAATGGAGGTGGTAATGAATTTAGTGGAGTCATAGACAATGTTGCCAACTAAACCAGTGGGTAATTGCTTCTGAATATCGGGCAAGACTGCGCGCACCCGCTCTGCAACATCAAGCAAATTCGCATCTGGGGCCACTTTGATACCAATAAACACCGACTGCTTACCGCTAAATGCCACATTGGTGTTGTAGTCATCCGATCCCAGGCTTACTGTTGCCACTTGATCTAAGTAAACAATGTCCGCGCCATTGCGCTTAACTACCAATTTACGGAATTCATCCAAGGTATGTAGATCAGTTCCAGCCACTAAATCTACCGCCACCATTTCACCCTTCGTGCTGCCAACGGCAGAGAGGTAATT
>JAIXPY010000187.1 GCA_027486025.1 Burkholderiaceae bacterium | reverse complement strand
GCTGCAGCTGATGCCCGCGTTGCGTTTATTAATACCGGATTCTTGGACCGGACTGGTGATGAAATGCATACCGGTATGTATGGTGGCGCAATGGTTCGCAAAGGCAGAATGAAGATTGCCAAATGGTTTGGATCGTATGAACGTCGCAACGTGTTGGCTGGCTTAGATTGCGGCCTACGTGGTCGCGCACAAATTGGTAAGGGTATGTGGCCTGCGCCAGACCTCATGAAGGAAATGGTTGAGCAAAAAGCGGCCCACCCTCAAGCTGGAGCAAATACCGCTTGGGTGCCATCCCCTACTGCAGCCACCTTGCATGCACTGCACTATCACCAGATCGATGTGGCAAAGATCCAAGAGGAAATGGAGCAACAAGATACTGCAGCTGAGTATGAAGCCTTAACCGATGATCTCTTAACGGTACCGATTGCACTTTATCCGGATTGGACTAAAGAGGAGATTCGCGAGTCCCTCAATAACAATTGCCAAGGTATTTTGGGTTATGTCGTGCGCTGGATTGATCAAGGCGTTGGCTGCTCTAAGGTACCTGATATTTATAATGTCGGCTTAATGGAAGATCGCGCAACCTTGCGGATTTCGAGTCAGCACATTGCCAATTGGTTATTGCACAAGTTCGTCACCAAAGCGGAAGTAGAGGAAGCGTTGCAACGAATGGCTACGATTGTGGATGGTCAAAATGCCGGCGATCCCTTCTATAAGCCAATGATGCCAAACTATAAAGATTCCCTTGCATACCAAGCTGCAAGTGATCTGATCTTTAAGGGTCTTGAGCAGCCTAACGGCTATACCGAGCCCTTGCTGCATGCCTATCGCTTAGCAGTAAAAGCGAATGCCAAAAGCGCCGTAGCGTAACAGCATCTTATGGTGGAGCTGGACGTCCTACTGGGCTGTCCAGCCACCATCCATATTCCAGGCTGCACCGCGCACTTCAGATGCAGCATCGCCACACAGAAATACAGCCAATGCAGCAAGCTGTTCGGGGGCAACGAATTCGCCCGAGGGTTGTTTTTCAGAGACCAGCGCTAATTTAGCGGCCTCGTTGGAAATGCCCTCCCGTTCAGCACGTGCATCCACTTGCTTTTGGACTAAGGGGGTTAACACCCAGCCCGGGCAGATTGCATTGCAAGTCACGCCGGTTCGAGCAGTCTCCAGCGCCACCACTTTAGTTAAACCAATAATTCCATGTTTCGCTGCGACGTAGGCCGCTTTTTGCATTGATCCAACTAAGCCATGAACGGATGCAATATTAATGATGCGACCCCAATTGCGCAGCTTCATGCCAGGCAGGGCAAAACGGCTAGTATGAAATGCAGAGCTCAGATTGATGGCAATCACCGCATCCCAGCGCTCCGCCGGAAAGTCTTCGACATTAGCAACATGCTGTATGCCCGCATTGTTAACCAGAATATCCAGCGCGCCAAAGCGCTTTTCCGTTGCCGCAATCATTGCTTCAATTTCAGCGGGCTTACTCATATCGGCGCCGTGGTAATCCACCTCAACGCCGCATGCTTTGACGCTCGCAATGGCCGCATCTTTTTCACCAAAGCCATTCATCATGATGTTGGCGCCCTGCTTGGCTAAAGCAACTGCCATAGCAAGTCCAATACCACTGGTTGATCCGGTTACAAGGGCTGTTTTTCCGCGTAAGGTGGACATAGCATGCATTCCTAGTTGAGTGGGGATGGAGGGTGGCTTTTAACTCACCTCAATTGAGTTCAATGATAGCCGATCGGCGCTAAGTACCAATTCCGATGAAACGGCCAATGGCATGCCAAAATTCACTGGGTATGCTCACCAAAACAAGCGTAAAGGTAACGTAGCGTAAAAACTTACCAATCGCCATGTAGATCAAACAAGCCTTCCAAGGCATACGTAACCACCCTGCTAAAGCGCACAATGGATCACCGATACCCGGTAGCCAGGAAAGTAACAGCATCTTCGGGCCTAGGCTGACAAGCCAGCGCTGCATGCGCCCTGCCGTGGGTCCTTTATAGGCCTCGAAGGCATTGCGCGCACCTAGGCCCAAAAACCAGTTCACCATCCCGCCAATGGTGTTACCAACCGTAGCAACCACAATGGCAGGCCACAGCATGCTTGGGTTCACACTGACATAGGCAAATAGAACCGGCTCGGAGCCCATTGGCAGCAAGGTCGCCGAAATCAGTGCGACCAGAAAGACTGCAGGGAGACCGACAGACGGCATCCCAAACCAGTCTAAAAATGCAATGAAGTAGTGCTCCAATCCGCTATGTCCTTCTCTTTATCCCATTCCCAATACAACAGCATAAGTCTATTTTCAGGTTCTGCATTCGGAAGTCATTCAATACTGAAGCTGTATTTTCCAAGATTTTGTATTTTTGCTTAAACTAGGGGGCTATTGTGCCCTGCACACGCACCAGTTCCTGCTCTGAAAGATATTAATGAATCATCCCATTCCCGCTCCCGATCAATACCAAGACATTCGCGATGCGCTGCGTGACCTCTGTGGTCAGTTTGATTCCAGCTATTGGCAAAAAGTCGATCACGCGCGCGGCTACCCCGAGGCATTTGTCGATGCGGTCACGAAAGCAGGCTGGCTCGC
>JAIXPY010000041.1 GCA_027486025.1 Burkholderiaceae bacterium | reverse complement strand
GGCGCACGCATGTTTGAATTCTTAGACCGTTTTGTTACGGTTGCGCTGCCACGCGTACGTGACTTCCGCGGAATTTCAGGCAAGGCATTTGATGGTCGTGGCAACTACAACATCGGCGTTAAAGAGCAAATTATTTTCCCAGAAATTGAATACGACAAAATCGATTCACTTCGTGGTTTAAATATCAGCATTACTACAACCGCAAAAACAGACGATGAAGCAAAAGCGCTGTTGGCGGCATTTAAATTCCCTTTCCGCAATTAAGAGGCTAACGTGGCAAAACTATCCCTAATTGAGCGCGAGAATAAGCGCGCTAAATGTGTAGAGAAATACGCAGCAAAGCGGGCTGAATTAAAGGCCATCATCGCCGATACAGCCCGTAGCGACGAAGAGCGCTATGAAGCCCGCCTGAAATTGCAAGCTCTACCACGTAACGCAAGCCCGATCCGCCAGCGGAATCGTTGTTCATTGACCGGTCGACCACGTGGCACATTCCGTAAATTCGGATTGGCCCGTAGCAAGATTCGTGAAATCGCCTTCCGTGGCGAAATCCCCGGTTTAACCAAGGCCAGCTGGTAAGCGGCGAAAGAATTAGGAGAACTCATGAGCATAAGCGATCCAATCGCCGACATGTTGACCCGGATTCGCAACGCGCAAGCGGTGCAGAAACCGATGGTTGTCATGCCGTCATCAAAAATTAAAGTGGCCATCGCCAAAGTCCTGAAAGAAGAGGGCTATATCGATGGTTTTGAAATCAAAGGCGAGGCAGCGAAGCCGGTATTGCATATCGAGCTGAAGTATTACGCTGGCCGTGCTGTTATTGAACGCATTCAGCGCGTATCTACGCCTGGATTGCGGATCTATAAAGGCCGTCACGATATTCCTGAAGTCATGAATGGTTTGGGAGTAGCAATCATTTCTACGCCCCAAGGCGTGATGACTGATCGCAAGGCTCGCGCTACTGGCGTGGGTGGCGAAGTTATTTGCTACGTCGCCTAAGGAGAGCACTATGTCCAGAGTCGGAAAATCCCCCATTCCAGTACCAAAAGGTGCTGAAGTAACAATTAGCGGTTTGAATGTAACGGTAAAGGGCCCATTAGGCACCCTGAACCATACCTTGAATACCTGCATTGGTTTAAGCCAGGCCGACGGTTTCATCAACGTCGAACGCAAAGATGACACAGTCGAGTCCGCTGCGCTGTCAGGCACTACCCGTGCATTAGTCAACAATATGGTGATTGGCGTTACCACCGGCTTTGAGCGCAAGCTCAGCTTGGTAGGCGTTGGATATCGTGCTGCTGCTCAGGGCGATACCCTGAAATTGCAACTCGGTTTTTCACACGACATTATTTACAACCTGCCAAAGGGTGTAAAAGCAGAAACGCCATCGCAAACTGAAATCGTAATTAAAGGTTCCAACAAGCAGCAGGTTGGTCAAGTTGCTGCAGAGGTTCGCGCATACCGTTCACCAGAGCCATATAAAGGCAAGGGTGTTCGTTATATCGACGAAGTCGTGCATCTCAAAGAAACTAAGAAGAAGTAATCGGGATTAGATATGAATAAAGACGAATCAAGATTAAGGCGCGCTCGGCAGACCCGCATTCGGATCGCTGAAGCATTGGCAAACCGATTAACGGTTATCCGCAGCAACTGCCACATTTCTGCACAGGTTTATAGCCCATGCGGTACAAAAGTACTCGCAGCAGCGTCGACTATGGAAAAAGATCTCCGTGCAGCAATTAAGAACGGCGGAAGCGCATCTGCAGCCCAACAAATCGGCAAGTTAATTGCTGAACGCGCTGTTAAGGCTGGCGTTGTTGACGTTGCCTTTGATCGCTCTGGCCACCGTTATCACGGCCGTATCAAAGCATTAGCTGAAGCCGCGCGTGAAGCCGGCCTGAAGTTCTAACAGATTGGTTTAGGAAAAAACATGGCAAAAATGCAAACCAAGATGCAATCCGAAGAGCGCGATGATGGTCTTCGCGAAAAGATGATTGCTGTTAATCGCGTAACCAAGGTAGTGAAGGGCGGCCGTATTTTAGGTTTTGCCGCACTGACCGTAGTGGGTGATGGCGATGGCCGTATTGGAATGGGCAAAGGGAAATCGAAAGAAGTTCCCGTGGCCGTTCAAAAAGCAATGGACGAAGCCCGTCGCAAGATGATCAAAGTAACGCTCCGTAAGGGTACATTGCAACATACCGTGATCGGTCAGCATGGCGCGTCACGGGTAATGATTTCCCCAGCCAAAGACGGTACAGGGGTTATTGCCGGTGGTCCAATGCGCGCTATTTTTGATGTAATGGGCGTAACCAACGTTGTTGCGAAGTCGATTGGTTCAACCAATCCTTACAACATGGTTCGTGCAACCATCGATGGTTTAAGCAAGATGAGCACTCCTTCTGAAATTGCTGCGAAGCGCGGTAAGTCAGTTGAAGAGATTCTGGGCTAAGACCGCTAGATTAGGAATTCATAAATGACAACGCAATCCAACTCTAAAGTCAAACTGCAATTGGTTCGCAGTTTGATTGGCACACGTGAAAGTCACCGTGCCACTGTTCGCGGTTTAGGCCTTCGCCGTATCAATTCAGTTTCTGAATTGCAAGATACGCCTGCAGTACGCGGAATGATTAATAAAGTTTCTTATTTGGTCAAAGTCATCGGCTAACGATCAGCAAGATATATAGGCAAATACTATGCAACTCAACACAATTAAACCTGCAGAAGGTTC
>JAIXPY010000034.1 GCA_027486025.1 Burkholderiaceae bacterium | reverse complement strand
TTTCAATGGTGCGCTTGAAACGGCGTAATGCCACTTCAAAAGGCTCGTTTTCGCGGAGGCGGACTGTAGTCATGCTGGTTTAACTCGTATATGCTCGAATAATCGAAATTAACTGAATCTCGGATTCTAGCACGGCTTAACTAAAAATGATCGTTTTGGGCATAGAAACTTCCTGTGACGAGACCGGAATCGCGGTTTATGACACTAAAAACTGGGAAGCAGGCCAGGCGGCCGGTCTTGGGATACTAGGGCAGGCCCTCCACTCTCAGGTGGCCATGCACCGCGATTATGGCGGCGTCGTCCCCGAATTGGCCTCTAGAGACCATATTCGGCGGGTTTTACCGCTGCTTGAGCAGGCTTTAGACGAAGCTAGCCTGCCGCTCGAGTCGATTGATGCGGTTGCCTATACACAAGGTCCCGGGCTTGCTGGAGCCCTTTTGGTCGGTACTGCCTTTGGTCGATCTTTGGCCTTGGCTTTGAATAAACCATCCATCGGTGTGCACCACCTAGAGGGCCACCTGCTTTCCCCCCTTTTAGGCGAATCCGCCCCCCGCTTTCCATTTATTGCTCTCTTGGTATCGGGTGGTCATACCCAACTGATGGCGGTGCAGGGGGTGGGTCAATATGAACTCCTTGGGGAAACCGTCGATGATGCCGCCGGCGAGGCATTTGATAAAACAGCCAAATTATTGGGCTTGGACTATCCCGGCGGCGCTGCGGTATCGTTATTGGCGGAAAGCGGTAAACCAAGGCGCTTTGATTTGCCCCGGCCCATGCTGCATTCAGGCGATTTGGATTTTTCATTCTCGGGACTCAAGACAGCCGTCCTGAATCAAGTCAATCGCTTTCGTCCTGAAAGCCCAAACGACCAAGCGCAGTTTGACGCCGATCTAGCTCATGCCTTTGTTGAGTCTCTCGTGGATGTGCTGGTACAAAAGTCAGCCAAAGCCATCAAGCAAACAGGCTACCGTGACTTGGTCTTGGCAGGTGGAGTGGGTGCTAACAAACAGCTGCGAGCGGCGCTCAATGCTCGCGCGCTACGCGATCAATTTCAGGTGCACTACCCACCGCTGCAGCTCTGCACCGACAACGGCGTCATGATTGCCTTTGCGGGGGCTTTGCGTTTGCTCGCAGGACATCAGGACAGCGACACCGCCGCATTTGACGTTAAGCCACGGTGGGATTTAACTACCGCTTAACTCTGGAAAGCGCCCGGAAAGCGAGTAGCAATTGACGTCTTAATGCCATCGGCATCTAGACCGCAACGTGACATTAATAAGTTGTAATCACCATGCTCAATGAATTCATCCTTCAGGCCCAATTGCAATACTGGCTTATTGATATTCAATTGGATCAACGCCTCTAAGCAAGCACTGCCAGCGCCGCCCATGATTGTGCCGTCCTCAATCGTGACAAGGTAGTCGTGGTTAGTCGCAACTGCTTTCAGTAAATCCACGTCGAGCGGTTTTACAAAGCGCATATTCACCACGGTCGCATTCAGTAGCTCGCCGACATCAAGCGCAGGATAAAGCAATGTTCCAAACGCCAAAATAACAAGTCGCTTGCCAGCAACTGCAGTCGATTCACGGCGTACCTCACCCTTGCCCAAAGGCAGACTGCGCAATTCAGCTGAAGGCTTAACGCCAGCGCCAGATCCCCGCGGGTAACGCACCGCACTCGGGTGTGGCTGACGGTAGGCTGTGGTGAGCAAATCGCGGCACTCGGCCTCATCAGCAGGCGTCATCACCAGCATATTGGGTATGCAGCGCAAGAAGGGAATGTCATACGCGCCAGCGTGGGTTGCGCCATCCGCGCCCACCAGCCCAGCACGATCGAGTGCAAATACCACTGGCAAATCCTGAATCGCCACATCATGAATCAATTGATCGTAGGCACGTTGCAAAAAGGTGGAATAGATTGCCACCACTGGCTTCATACCCTCACAGGCCATGCCTGCTGCAAAAGTAACAGCATGCTGTTCTGCAATACCAACGTCGTAATAACGATCGGGGAAGCGCTTTTCAAACTCGACGAGGCCTGATCCCTCACGCATGGCCGGCGTGATACCAACCAGTAGCGGATCGGCATGCGCCATATCGCATAACCACTCACCAAACACCTGGGTAAATGTTTGCTTTGTATTTGTTGCTTTTTGAATTCCCTCGGAGGGATTAAATTTACCGGGGCCGTGATACAGAACCGGATCGGCCTCTGCCAACATATACCCTTGGCCTTTACGCGTAACCACATGCAGGAACTGTGGGCCGCCGCCTTCCAGAGCTAGTCTTCGAACGTTTTGCAGCATGGGCAGCAAAGCATCTAAATCGTGGCCATCAATCGGACCAAAATAATTGAAACCAAATTCTTGAAAAATCGTAGATGGTGACACCATGCCTTTCGCATGATCCTCTAAGCGCTTAGCAAACTCACGCAATGGCGGCGCAATCGATAAAACGCTATCAATGCCTTTCTTCGTTGCCGAATAAATATTGCCACTGAGTAGGCGCGCAAGGTAGCGATTGAGCGCTCCTACTGCCGGAGAAATCGACATGTCGTTGTCGTTCAGAATCACGATCAAGGGCAGATCATCGTAAACACCGGCATTGTTCATGGCCTCAAACGGCATGCCAGCACTCATGGCGCCATCACCAATCACGGCGACCGCAACCCGTTTTTCGCCTTTGGTTTGCGCTGCTCTGGCCATCCCCATCGCCGCAGAAATACTCGTGGAGGAATGGCCGGTTCCGAAAGTATCGTATTCGCTTTCTGCGCGGCGCGGAAATCCGGAGAGGCCATTAAATTGCCGTAAGGTATTCATGCGCTCACGGCGACCCGTCAAGATTTTATGGGGGTAACTTTGATGCCCCACATCCCAGACAATGCGATCACGCGGCGTATCAAATACGTAATGGAGTGCAATCGATAACTCAACCGTACCTAGGTTAGACGATAGGTGTCCGCCGGTTTTGGATACCGAATCAATGACAAATTGACGCAGCTCATCGGCTAGTGCCGGCAATGCCTCGCGTTCCAATTTCCGCAAATCAGCAGGATCATTAATCGTGTTCAACATCATCGTAGTCAGAACGTAGTTAAAAAAATAATTAGTGTGTGCGCTCTACTACAAGCCGCGCCAGTGCGCGCAGTGCATCTGCTTTGGGACCAAACGGTGCGAGACTATCTAAAGCAAGGGCTTGCAATTCTTTCGCTTGGCTTTGAGCATACTCCAAGCCCATCAAGGTAACGTAGGTTGGCTTATCGTCTGCGGCATCTTTACCCGCAGTCTTACCAAGAGTTTGGCTATCGGCGGTTGCATCCAGCACATCATCCACTACCTGAAAGGCAAGTCCCAGTGCAGTCGAGTATTGCGTCAATTGGTTCACCGCAGCTACATCCAGCTCGGCAGCAATCGCACCCATGCGTACGGCGCAGCTCAGCAAGGCACCGGTTTTCATGGCGTGCATCTGCTTGAGAGCAGCAAGGTCGATTTTTTGACCCACACTCTCCAAATCAATCGCCTGCCCACCGGCCATACCAAGGGATCCCGAGGCTTTACTCAGCTCACCAATCAGGGATAGGCGCATCTCCGCCGCACCTTGGGTATCCACCAATACTTCAAACGCTTTGGTTTGCAGGGCATCACCAACCAAGAGTGCCGTTGCCTCATCAAATGCTTTGTGTACGGTAGGACGACCGCGACGCAAATCATCGTCATCCATGCAAGGCAGATCATCGTGTACCAAGGAATAGGCATGAATCATCTCGATGGCGGCTGCAGCAGCATCGAGCACCTTGGGATTGGCGTTCCCCAGCTCACCCGCCGCAAACACTAATAAGGGACGAATCCGTTTACCGCCACCTTGGGCGGCATAGCGCATGGCCTCATGGAGGCGTTGCGGTAGTAACTGGGCAGAGTCCAGACGAAGATCCAAGGCTGCTTCGGCGCGTGCTGAACCAGTCTGTAACCACACTCCAAAATCAAATGTCATGGGATTAGGCCTCGAATACCCGAACCTGCTGTTCGACTTGCGCTAAGACGCCCTGACAATGGCGCAATAAAGCGGCGCCGCGCTGATAAGCGGCGAGGGTTTCTTCCAATGAAAACTGACCTGACTCCATATCGGCAATGAGCTTTTCAAGTTCTTTTACCGCCTGCTCATAGCGCAGGGCTGGGTCAATTTGGATCTCTGTGCCACTGGAGGCGGCATCGGATTTTTTTGCTGGCATGCGCAGTTTTCCGGAAAATAATAGGGGTTATATGGCTCGTATGGCTAAATCATGCCT
>JAIXPY010000183.1 GCA_027486025.1 Burkholderiaceae bacterium | reverse complement strand
GTACAGGGAACGGGTGCGAGCCGCCGCCTGCGCAACTCCGGTAAAACTCCGGGCATTATTTACGGCAGCAAAAACAAGCCTGAGGTCATCGAACTTGACCACAACGCCCTGTTCCATGCCCTCCGTAAAGAAGCATTCCACTCTTCTATTTTGGACATCGAAGTGGGTGGCAAGTCACAAAAAGTATTACTACGTGACTATCAAATGCATCCATTTAAGCCTCTGGTCTTGCACATTGATTTTCAGCGCGTTTCAGCGACTGAAAAAATTCATATGCGCATTCCACTGCACTTTACCCACGCTGAGGAATCCGCTGCAGTCAAACTCGGCGGCGCCATCATCAGCCATATTGCAAATGACATTGAAGTTACCTGCTTACCTGCTGATTTGCCAGAGTTCATTGAAGTGAACTTGAGCAAGATTGAAGTGGGTCACTCGATTCACGCTAAAGATGTTGCCTTGCCTAAAGGCGTTTCTTTGGTCTTGCACGTTGAGCAAGAGAATCCAGTACTGGTTAACGCACGTGTACCAACCGTTAAGGCTGAGCCTGTAGAGGCTGCAGTTGCAGCGCCTGCAGCAGCAGCGGATGCGGCAAAAGAGAAGGATGCCAAAGCGTAATTCTGCTTTGGTGTTTGATTCAGAAAGCCCGCTTCTGCGGGTTTTCTTTTTTGTAAGTAACGCTGTATTAACATTCCAGCCTCTAATACACTTTGGATCATGATTCGATTAATTGTTGGCCTTGGCAACCCAGGCAGTAAACACGAAACCGATCGGCATAATGCTGGATTTTGGTTTGTGTCTCTCTTGGCAAAACAGGCTGGAGTGACCCTCGAACAAGAAAAACGCTTTCACGGCAAGGTAGCGAAGGCATCGCTGTATGGGCGTGACATCTGGCTATTGCAACCTGATACCTTTATGAACCTCAGCGGTCAATCGGTGGGTGCATTGTGCCGCTTTCATCAAATTCAACCCGACGAAATCCTTGTTGTCCACGATGAGCTCGACCTCAAAGCAGGGGTTGCGCGCCTGAAGTTTGCCGGCGGCACTGGAGGCCACAACGGACTAAAAGATATTCTGGCTCACCTGTCTAGCCCGGATTACTGGCGCCTGCGCATCGGCATTGGGCATCCTCGCGACCTACCTGGCCGCCTGATGGATGTCGCCGACTACGTTCTGCGTAAGCCCCTTCTCGAGGAACAGATTGCGATTGATATTGCCTTATCTCGTTCGCTAGATGCAATGCCTTTATTCTTAAAAGGCGAGACGGCAACTGCGGTAAAGGACTTGCATACCAGCTGCTAAGGGCTGACTTCAGTCTTTTGTGCTGACTTGGCTGCCGTTAGGCGGTGGTACTTTTGCATTAAATCGTCATGTGTTTCCACGTAATCGGGATGCAAGGGAATGCAATCAACGGGGCAGACTTGCCGGCATTGGGGCGCATCAAAATGACCTACGCACTCCGTGCACTTATTGGGATCGATCTGGTAAATCTCAATCCCCATAAAAATCGCATCATTAGGGCACTCGGGCTCACAGACGTCGCAATTGATGCACTCGTCGGTAATCAATAAAGCCATGTACTTATTTGCCTTCGCCCTTCATTGCAGCTGTTTTTTGTAGCAGCCATTTTTCCACCGATGGAAAAACAAACTTGCTGACATCGCCGCCCATGGTGGCGATTTCACGCACAAAGGTGCCTGAAATAAACTGATACTGATCGGATGGTGTCAAGAATAAGGTCTCCACATCCGGCAAGAGGTAGCGATTCATCCCGGCCATTTGAAACTCGTACTCAAAGTCAGAGACCGCACGCAAACCACGCACAATCACGCGCGCCTGATGCTCGCGTGCAAAGTCTTTTAAAAGGCCTTTAAAACCGGCAATCTTGACATTAGGGTAGTGTCCGAGGACTTCTTTCGCAATCGCAATGCGCTCGTCTAAATCAAAGAATGGGCGCTTACTGCGGCTATCGGCCACGCCCACAATCACCTGACTAAAAATACTGGAGGCGCGACGCACTAAGTCCTCATGACCCCGCGTTAAGGGATCAAATGTTCCGGGATACACAGCAATGGTCATACATTGTTCTTTCGCTCTAACTGCAGATAGCCAAAGTTTAGCCCCTTCTGAGCTGAAATAGGAGCGCTTTTACTTGGCCTGCCGTCATTTCTTTACTGCATTCCCAGTCAGGAATAAGGCTGTTTAACGCTTCTACATCGCAACCAACCGCGGTCTCAATGTAGATTTGGCCGCCGCCGGAGCCATCGCAAACGCGCCCCGCCTCCCGAACGGAGGACTCCAGAGCCACGAAATCATCAAACGGGGGGTCTAGAAAAACCAGATCCCAGGACGCATCCGCCTGCCTTTTTAGAAAGCCTATGCCATCGCCGTGGACCAAGTCAATTACAGCATCAACCGGAAAAGACTGTAGATCGCTTAAGTTCACCTGCAAATTGGTAAAGGCGGCTTTATCCCGCTCAACCAAGGTAACCAGACGTGCTCGCCGCGATGCTGCCTCAAAACCAAGAGCACCGGCTCCGGCAAAGGCATCTAAACATCGTAAGCCATCTAAATTTTGACCCAACCAATTAAAGAGGGTTTCTCGAACCCGATCGGTGGTTGGGCGCAATCCAGGTGCATCAATCACTTTAATCAAGCGACTGCGCCAAACCCCGCCAATGATGCGTATCTTTTTTAACTGCATCGATTGCGGCATTGCTTACTTATTAATTCCAACCACGACAATTTGCATGCGGTTCATATCCAAATGCCGCTGAAAGGCCGCGCGTATTTGGTTGAGTGTTACTGCCTCAACCTGTTTGGTCCAAGTTTCCATGGTGTCGAGTGGCAAGTCATTCCAGGTAATACCAGATAGGTTGTCCAGCAGTTTACGATTGCTATCGAGTCGCAATGGATAGCCATTGATTAAATTCGATTTAGCGGCCAGCAACTCTTGTTCGCTTGGTCCATCTGCAATGAATTGGCTAATCGTTTTCTGCATCACCTCTAAACCCAAAATTGCTTGGTCTTTTTTTGTTTGCATACCCGCTTCAAAAAAACCAGCATCCTTCCCGGGTGCAAAATAACTATTAATGCTGTAAGCAAGGCCACGCTTTTCTCGAACCTCAGCCATCAAGCGGGATACAAAACCACCGCCACCGAGAACATAATTACCAACCAGCAGCGGAAAAAAATCCGGATTGTTGCGCGTAATGGCCGTCATACCCATGGCAATATGCGCTTGCTGTGTATCAAACGGAATCCGTACTTCGCGCTGACTTAATGGTCCTTGCGGGGTTTGCTGCATCACGGGTAGCGGAGCAATGGCTGGACCCGATTGTGGCAGACCAGCCAATAGAGTCTGCACGATGGCGTTAGCCTGCGCTCGATCTAAGTCACCAACGATATTGACGCTAATGCGATCGCCACGGTACAAACTGGTATGAAAGTTTCGCAAATCAGCGGTGGTGATGGCAGCTACTGTTTTGGGTGTCGGAAAGTAGGCTAGCGGATATTTTCCGTACACGGCCTTACGCAAGTTTTGCTGCAAAATCGTTTCTGGCTTGGTTTGGGCTTCGAGTAGTGCAGTAATCAGACGTTGCTTTTCACGATCAAGTACTTTGCCGTCATAACTCGGCTTTGCCAGAATCAACGAGGCTAATTGCACCACCTGCTCACGCAAATCAGTACGGCTTAAGCTGCGTATCCGCAATACCGTTCGCTCACTGCTGGCGGCCACGCTAATACTAGCGCCAAGGTCAGCGATCTGATCAGCAATTTGTGCCTCATTCAAGCTCGACTTGCCACTGCCAGCACCCAAGGTCAATAGCTGCGCTGTTAAAGCAGCGACGCCGTGTTTATTGTCGGGGTCATACCGACTGCCAGCATCAATCGAGACTTCGACATCGATAATAGGCAATGACTTGGTTTGAATAAAGTATGCCTTTGCTCCCTTTACGGTATCGAGCGTTTCAATCGGCAAGATCGCCTTTGCGCTTCCCGCAAATACCAAACACCCAAGCGCTATCAATTGCAGTATGGCCGATTGCACGCCTTTGCTTAAACCCATATAGCCCCTCATTTAGTCGCTCCCCTTGCCTGTGGCTCTAAGGTCGCAATCGTCAGCGTATCGTCAATCAAGTATTTCTTAGCTACTGCCTGAACCTGTTCTGGTGTAACTGCCTGCAGTCGATCCAGAATGGGATCAAGTTGCTTCCATGAGACGCCCGCAATTTCAGAGCTACCAATTTCCATGGCTTGGCCAAAAATAGAATCGCGTTTGTAAATTTTGTCAGCCAAGATACGCACTTGGATACGCTTTAACTCGGCCGCCGTAATACCTTTTGTTTTGAGCTCCGATAAAACTGACCGGATACCGTTTTCCAGTTGCGCCACTGTCTTGCCCTGGGCCACAGTACCTAAGATGAAAAAGAGCTGTGGGCCACGGGCAACCATGTCATAGCTCGCATCAATCGTATTGGCTACTCGGTCTTGTTTAACTAAAGCGCGATTCAGCCTTGCGTTGTCATAGCCGTCCAAGACCGCCGCCAATAAAGCGAGTGCGTATGGTTCGTATTCTTCTATTTTTGCTGGATCAATGTGCGGCACCTTCCAAGCCATCGCTAATTGCGGAGTATCAGCTGGAGCTTTCACAATCACCTGTTTAGTTCCACGTTGCGGCGGCTCGACTTGTGGCTTGCGAATGGGCAACTCACGCGCACTCAATTTTCCGTAGCTTGCTTCAGCGATGGCTCGTACTTTTTCTGGATCGACATCCCCGGCAATGATAACCGTGGCATTGTTTGGCGCATACCAATCCCGATACCACTGGCGCGCATCATTGGGCACCATGTTTTCTAAATCATTCATCCAGCCAATAATGGGGTGACGATAAGGCGTTACTTTAAATGCCGTTGCCATGAGATTCTCATAGAGCAAGCCTGATGCTTTGTCTTCGGTGCGCAGCCGACGCTCTTCCATGACCACCTGAATTTCTTTAGCAAATTCGGCATCATCAAAATTCAGGTTATTCATCCGGTCTGCTTCGAGGTGCATCACTTCAGCTAATTTGCTTCGCTCAATTTGCTGAAAATAAGCCGTGTAGTCCATTGAGGTGAATGCATTCTCGCGGCCGCCCATTGCGGCAACCCGCTTTGAAAAGTCCCCGGATTTGACGGTTTTGGTCCCTTTAAACATCATGTGCTCGAGCACATGGGCTACACCCGTGCGGCCGTTCATTTCATCCATTGAGCCGGCCTTGTACCAAACCATATGCGCTACTGTGGGGGCACGATTGTCTTCTCGAACAATCAATTTCAGGCCATTGGCCAGCCGGTATTCATGGGTCTGTGCCGAACCCGGCTTCGCTTGCGCCTGTGCTGGCTGAAATCCAGCCAGTGCCAGTTGGCACAGCAATACGAAAATGCCATGACGTAAATGGGAAGATTGCATTGACAAGACCGCCATCATGTTAGATTTAGTTGATAAGATGCACTTATAGAACACACATACCCTCAATTGGATTGTATCGACAATGTTTGGATTACGTAAAACCCTAGGGTCCCTGTTTAAATCAAGCCGCACCGATGAGGCATGGTTTGACACACTTGAAGAGTCACTGCTTCAAAGTGATGTTGGTTTGCCCACTACGGAGCGGCTGATGGAGACCCTTCGTGCCGCCGCGAAATCAGAAAAAGCTGCATCTCCAGAAGCGCTGCAAGCGCTTCTGATTGATGCTGTTAGTACTCTGCTTTCGAGCCTGGAAGCCAATCCCAATCCTCTATTCATGCAATCGGCACACCAGCCCGAAGTGTGGCTAGTCGTTGGCGTCAATGGCGCCGGCAAAACCACGACGATTGGCAAACTCTGCCACCACTTTCAGTCGCAAGAGCGTGCTGTTCTATTGGCTGCAGGCGATACGTTTCGAGCGGCTGCACGCAATCAGCTCAAAGAGTGGGCTGTACGCAATGGCGTAGACCTGGTGAGCCAAGAAAGCGGTGATGCTGCTGCTGTAGCGCACGACGCCATCCACGCCGCCATTGCTCGGAAAAGTGATGTCTTGATTATTGATACGGCCGGTCGCCTGGCTACTCAAGATAACTTGATGGAAGAACTTAAAAAGGTGAAGCGCGTGATTGGCAAGGCCCTACCAGGGGCGCCACATCAAATCCTCTTGGTTCTGGATGGCAATACCGGTCAAAATGGGATTAGCCAGGTAAAGGCCTTCCATGGCGCTCTGGGCCTGACTGGATTAATTGTCACCAAACTGGATGGTACGGCCAAGGGTGGGGTGATTTGCGCCTTGGCACAAACTTTCCAAAAGGAAGAGTCCAAGCCCCTTATCCTTGCACTGGGTAAGGGAGAGGGTATTGAGGACCTAGTAGCCTTTAACGCCAAGCAGTATTCGTCTGAATTATTCAATTAAATCAGTAAGTTATAAAATAATAAGCAAATTAGCACTCTCTTAAATAGAGTGCTAAAATGAAGGTATTCTTACTACTGATAATCACAAGTTAACAATGGTCCAAAAGAACATATTGAAGTCCCCTATTGCTGCTGCGCCATTTTCGTATCAAGGAAGTATGAGCGCTAGCCTCAGCACATCCATGCTGCCCTCACTGGGGGTTGGCACATTAGATTCCTATATTGCGTATGTCAATCGTTTACCGATGCTCAGCGCTGCGGAAGAGCTGCACCTAGCGCAAGAGTTTCGACGCACTGAGAGCGTTGATGCCGCGAAGGGTTTAGTTCTCTCCCACTTGCGCCTCGTCGTGTCGGTTGCCCGCCAATACTTGGGCTATGGCATTCCGCATGCAGACCTCATTCAAGAAGGCAATCTTGGTTTGATGAAAGCAGTGAAGCGCTATGACCCAACGCAAGGTGCGCGCTTAGTTTCGTATGCGATTCATTGGATCAAGGCAGAGATTCATGAATACATTCTCAAAAATTGGCGCCTGGTTAAACTCGCTACAACCAAAGCGCAGCGCAAATTATTTTTCAATCTGCGCAGCAATAAGCCCACACTCAATGCACTCAGCGCAAGCGAAGTCGAGGCTTTAGCAAAGGCTTTGGATGTAAAAGGCGCAGAGGTACGCGAGATGGAAATGCGCCTAGCGGGTGGTGATGTTGCCTTGGATGGCGATGACTCTGATGAAGAGGCCTATGCGCCGATTCAGTGGCTAGCTGATGAAAGCCTAGAGCCGACCCGAGTGATGGCGGCAAACGATACAAACCGTTTACACGGGCCCTTATTAGATCAAGCCTTAAGTGGGCTGGACGATCGCAGCCGTGACATTGTGCAATCGCGCTGGCTTTCGATGGATGCCGAGGGCAATGGTACGAAAACATTGCATGAGTTAGCCGCAGAGTACGGCATATCAGCAGAGCGGGTACGCCAAATCGAAACAGCCGCTCTGAAAAAAATGCGCGGCCTACTCGAAGCATCCGCAGCCTAATTCATTCCTGTTTGTTATTGCAGAATGTTTTTCAAGTCATGCGCTAAGACCTCGGGTCCTTGCGCATGCTTGATGTAAAGCCGTAACTGACCATTCTGATCAAATACGTAACTTCCAGCTGTATGGTCGATGGTATATGAGCCCGGCTTGGATCCAGGTACTTTTTTGTAATAGATCCGAAAATCTTTTGTTACTTTCTCAAGCCCGGCTTCGTCCGCAGGGCGAAGTCCAACAAAGCGTGGATTAAATGCGGGCACATACTGCGCTAATACACTTGCCGTATCGCGCTCAGGATCTACCGTGACAAAAATGACCTGCACCTTATCCGCTTTGGGTCCAAGTAATTTGAGCGCCTCCTCCATCTCCGTTAAGGTGGTAGGGCAAACATCGGGGCATTGTGTAAAACCAAAAAATAGTACAACCACTTTGCCTTTGTAATCGGCCATGGTTTTTGTATTGCCATTAGTATCGAGCAAACTAAAATTATTACCAAAGGCAGTGCTGCCCGTGATATCGACGTTCTTAAAGCTTGGCTTTGGGCTACATCCAAGAACGCCAACAATCAGAAGGGATAACAAGAACAGTCCCAATACCCTGTTTGGGGCCAGCCTCAGAATGGGGCGCACATTCAAACTAAACATAATGATCTATCAGTAGGACAGCAAATAGCAGGGATAGGTAGGTGATGGAATACCGAAAGGTCTTCTTCGCCAGTTGATCGCTATACGACATATACAAGGCAATTGCATAGGCTAAGAAGATCAGACCCAAAATAATTGCACCGATCAAATAGAGCAAACCACTCATGCCATAAATGTAGGGCAATAAAGTGGCTGCGATCAAAATCAAGGTGTAGAGCAAAATGTTCAGCAAGGTAAAGCGCTCGCCGTGCGTTACCGGCAGCATCGGGAGTCCAGATTTTTCATAATCCTCACGGCGATATAAGGCAAGCGCCCAAAAGTGCGGGGGAGTCCAGGCAAAAATAATTAAGACCAAGAGCCACGCCTCAGCGGATAGGGAGTTTGTAACTGCAACCCAACCCAGTGCGGGTGGCATCGCCCCAGAGAGACCGCCAATGACGATGTTTTGTGGTGTTGCCGGCTTTAACAACCAGGTATAAATCACTGCGTATCCCACAAAGGTGGCAAAGGTCAGCCACATCGTTAGTGGGTTCGTGAAATACCACAGCACCACCATCCCAATGCCGCCAATGATGATCGAGAAAATAATAATGTGGGAGGATGAAATTTCACCGGTTGCCGATGGTCGCCACGCAGTACGACGCATCTTGGCATCGACTGCTTGCTCAATCAAACAATTGACCGCAAAAGCAGCGCTGGCCAACATCCAGATGCCAATGGTTCCCCCAATGAGTATCGAGAGCGGCACCATGCCTGGCGTAGCCAAGAACATGCCGATGATGGCGCAAAAAACAGCTAGCATCGTGACCCGCGGCTTTGTTAAGACCACGTATTGACGCCACTTCGGCATCGGTCTCACCGCAGATCCAGCCGTATTGGGTTGAGTACTCATGCGATTCGCCCAGGGCTAACTAAAGTCGGCGTCCATGAAGCCCATGCCGCCATTCGGACTAAGCACAGGACCAGGGCGGCAGCGCCTGCGGTGTGCAATAAGGCAGCCACCAGTGGCCACTGAAAGACGACATTGGATATGCCGGTGAGTACTTGCAATACCAGCAAGGCAACAACTGCTATTGCCCAGCGACGTAAGGTGGGATGAGCCTCTCCAGCAGCGCGCCATGCATGCCACGCAAAATAACCCAATACCAGCATCACAGCTATAGCAAACACCCGGTGTGTCCAGTGAATCGTCTGCAGTGCAATTGTTGAGATCGCACCCCCCTGGGCATCCAGTCCTAGCTGACGCCATAAGGTAAATGCATTTCCCCAATCTGTCTCGGGCCTAAAGCTGCCCATGCAGGTTGGAAAATCCGGGCATGCTAACACCGCATAATTCGTGCTAACCCAGGCCCCTAAAAACACTTGCCAAAACAAGATCCCAAAACTAATCGCAAGGAGCTTGCCAGATAGCATGGGCTTATAAGCACGGGCAGTGCTCTCCTGCCATGGCTGCTGTGCATACCAGGTGAGGAGGGCCAATAAGATTAAAGCGAGCATTAAATGAATCGATACGATGATGGGTTGTAATTTTAACGTCACTGTCCATGCGCCAAACGCGCCTTGCAAGCAGACCAATACCAACAAACCAAGGCTGCCGATGACGGCTTTTGTGCCCAAGGCTTTTACTTTGACAATCGCTAGGCCAACTTGCAGCACAATCAATGCACCGACGGTCATCGCTAAATAGCGGTGCAGCATTTCAATCCAGGCTTTGACTTCGGTTACTGGACCATCTGGCATGGCCGCCTCCGCCAAACGAATCTGCTCCATTGCGCGAAATGGATTTGAGGTGCCATAACATCCTGGCCAGTCTGGACAGCCGAGGCCAGAGTCGCTTAGGCGGGTAAAGGCGCCGAAGACGATTAGGTCAAATGTCAGAAAGACAATAGTCCAATTGAGCCGCTGAAATAGATTGAGGCTTGGGCGCGAGAATAGATACGCGAGCGGTATACCAGCGAAGACAATCGCGATTGCAGCTAATTCCAGAAAGAGAATTGCGCTATCGCTCATTGAATCTTTTCACCTGCCTGGTTTACTTTGAGCAACTTCTCCAGATCCTTACGCATTCCGGCAAATTCTTTCGGATCCGATGTAACAGCAAACTGCATCATCTTTTCCCCAAACGGATTGAGGAGTTGAATGTCCTTGCCGCCTTGTCTCGCATTGAGCCAATTGGTCCACTGTTCTTTTTCTGCGGCAGCGGTAGGCGCATTCACAATAAAAAATCCGGCCGTCTGCTCATCGTATGCCCGCCTGACTTGCGGATCGACTGGCATGCCATCGGTTACCACCCAAACCAATTGCGTACGTGGACTTTGCTTACCAAGTGCAACGCGTACCTGACGCATTAAAAACAAGGCTTGCAAACATGCTTCATTTTGACTGACGCACTCAGCGGCAGGACGTGCAACGAGCAGCGTCCACTTTCCTTCTAGGGGCAGATTAAACCAGGCTGATTGGGCCTGCTCTGGAGGCGTAACTAAGCGACCGTAATTGGTTTTGCCGCCTTCTGGCTTTAATACATAAAACGTAAAGTAGGAGGCAATCACCGGCAGAGCGCATGCAAACAAGAGCAACAGCATTTGAATGCGGCCACGGCGAGTTTGTGCGTTTGGTATCGGCGCCTCATGTTGCGCCGCCGGTATCAACAGCTCTTTATCTTCCACTATCGTTCTACCTTTTTGTTGTTTGGCGAATTCGCAGCAAGCCATGAATCAGCCAAAATAAGAAGGCACTCAGTGCGAGTGCAAACCACTGGAATGCATAAGCATAATGGCGTTCGACGCCGCTTGCTGCTGCGGTCCAATTACGCATTAAGCCATCGTTTTCGGAATCACTCATTTGCTTCAATACGAAGGGGATTTGTTGCCACCGATGGCGCTCCGCCTCCTTCGTTAGATCCAGATTTTGCTGTATCCGTACCGGCCCATTGCCACTCATTCCACCATCCCCCAGCTCAAAAACGCGGTCGGGCTGGGCAATGCCAATTCCTTCGATACGCAACTCGCCGCTGGGGGTATTGATCGGTGGCAGTGCTAAGCGGTCTTCTCGATTACGGGGGGCCCAGCCGCGCTGAACCCAAATGACAGTGTTCTCCATACCAGCTACCTGAAACGGCATCAGCACATAGAATCCGGACTGACCTGAGCCCGCTTTGGATGGCGTGACGCCTGGCTGTGGACGGTTATCCAACCAAATCGCCTGATCGGCTAAAAACGAACCCTCTACAACTAAGCGCCGACTATCGGCCTCGGCCAAAGTCCATTGGGGTTTTGTATTGAGATTGAGCGGCGGCAGCGCAATCTGGGATGCGAGCTTTTCTGCTTTGTCGATTTTTCCAGCAGCTCGGCTCATCTGCCAAAGGCCTGCGCCAATTCCGATCGACATCACCACGACCATAGCGATGGTCGGAATGATGCGATTGCGGAGCAAGCTAGAAAGAATATTCAATGGTAGGATTCGCTTATGAAATGGATCATGCCTGCTGCCCTTTTACTGATTATTGCGAGCCTTGGCTCGGCTTTGTATTACATGATGAAAGACAAAGGCAATAGCTCTCGGATGGTTCATTCACTCATGCTGCGCATCGGCCTATCCATTGCTCTTTTCTTGGGCATTTGGCTTGCTTATTCCTTAGGCTATATCCAGCCCACCGGAATCAAAATCGGCCAATAAACTTGGCCGATTTGATCGTTGATTGAACTTGCCATTACTGGCTAGTTCATCCTACCCTTACATCCAGTAGATAACGACGTAGAGTCCAAGCCAAACGACGTCAACAAAGTGCCAATACCAGGATGCACCTTCAAAGGCAAAGTGGTTGTCTGCTGTAAAGTCACCGCGAATCGCTCTGCGCAAAACTACAGCCAACATCAATGCGCCTAAGAAGACGTGAAATCCATGGAATCCAGTCAACATAAAAAAGGTTGAGCCGTAAACGCCGGATGTTAGTTTTAGATTTAGGTCACGGTAGGCATGAATGTACTCGTATACCTGGAAGCCCAAGAAGATCGCGCCCAAAAATACGGTTGCTGCGAGGCCCCATACAGCATGCTTTTGATTATTCTCACGAATGGCATGGTGGGCCCAGGTCACTGTGACGCCTGAAGTCAACAAGAGCAAGGTATTAATGGTTGGAATCGGCCATGGGCCAATAGTTGAAAACTGCTCTACCAAGCCGGCAGGGCCATCGTTCGGCCACACTGCTGTAAAGGTAGGCCAGAGTAATTTGCTTTCAATATCGCCAAGCCAAGGCATGGAGATGCTGCGCGCATAAAACAGTGCAGAGAAGAAGGCCGCAAAAAACATAATCTCCGAGAAAATAAACCAGCTCATTGACCAGCGATAGGACACATCCACGTTAATGCTGTTTTGACCTGAGTTGGACTCCGAGATAGCATCACCAAACCACTTGTAGAGCACGAATAAAACATAAACCACGCTGGCAATCGTTAGAGGGGCGCCCCATGAATAGCCGTTCACCCAGCCAGTCATGCCGCTTCCAAAACCCAATAGGCCAATGCTAGCCATCACGGGGTGTCTGGATAAACCAGGAACGAAATAGTATGGGGTTGAATTAGACGACATTGTGCTCTCTCTATTTACTCAAAATTAGTATTAACTTGATACAACCATTTTTACAATCAACAACAAGGCAGCCATAAAAACAACTGCCCCCAAAATTCCAGCAAGGATGATGTGCACAAAACTCAAACTGGCTGCATCATCCTGTAAACCCGACTGCTTACGTACTCCTAAAAATCCCCACATCACCGCCTTCATCGACTGCAGAAAACTGCTTTGCTTTTTCATAAGGCTGTCTTCACCGCTTGCGGCGTACTTGATCCAGCTGGCTTTATACCTACACCGAGCTCAAAAAAAGTATAAGACAAGGTAATTGTTTTGACGTCTTTGGGTAAATTGGGATCAATCACAAAAACCACCGGCATATCGCGCGTCTGGTGGGGATTGAGGGTTTGCTGCTGAAAACAGAAACACTCAAGCTTCGTAAAGAATTCGGTAGCGGCCTTAGGCGCATAACTTGGTATGGCCTGCGCATCCACTGGACGATTCAGATTATTGGAAACCTTATAAACAATCTCCGCCATTTCGCCAGGATGTACTTCGAGGTAATTCTTCATCGGCTTAAACGAAAATGGGCCACGGCTATTGGAGTCAAATTCAATCGTGACCGTACGTGAATAGTCGACCTGGCTATTTTCTGGCTTGGTTGCGCCATGAGCACGCACACCGTAGTTGTTTTTATTGGTCACGACATTGATGCCAGTGACTTCACACAGCGCTTTATAGAGTGGCACTAAAGCATAGCCAAAACCAAACATCAATACAGAAGCCAGCAACAGCTTCAACAAAATTTGGCGATTGATGGTTTTGATATTGGCCATAATTTTTTAGGCTTTAGCCCAACATCACCCGTTTCATCACAATGCCCATAAAGAAAACAAAGGCGACGCTGAGCATAATCAGACCCAAGCGGCGGTTACGCGCTGCCTGAGCTGATTTGTACATGTCCTTAGTTTCCTGGGTCACAGTGTGAATTAGCTAACCCGAGGAGGTGTTTCAAAAGTATGGTGCGGTGCTGGCGAAGGCACAGTCCACTCCAGACCCTTAGCGCCATCCCATGGGCTAGCTGATGCTTTGATGCCGTGACCACGGTAGGCAGGCATTACGACAAACAAGAGGAAATAAACCTGCATTAATCCAAAGCCGAGACCACCAATCGATGCAATCATGTTGAAGTCAGCAAACTGCGTTGGGTAATCAGCGTAACGGCGTGGCATACCTGCTAAGCCCAAGAAATGCATTGGGAAGAAGGTGAGGTTGAAGAAAATCATCGAACCCCAAAAATGCACTTTGCCACGGAACTCGTCAGCCATGTAGCCAGTCCATTTTGGACACCAGTAATAGAAACCAGCGAACATCGCAAAGAGGGAGCCAGCAACCAAGACGTAATGGAAGTGAGCTACGACGTAGTAGGTATCTTGCACACCGATATCAATTGGGGCAATGGCCAAAATCAGGCCTGTAAAGCCGCCCATCGTAAATACGAAGATGAAGCCAACTGACCACAACATCGGAGTCTCGAATGTCATCGAGCCTCTCCACATGGTTGCAACCCAGTTAAAGATCTTGACGCCGGTAGGAACCGCAATCAGCATGGTTGCATACATGAAGAACAACTGACCGGTTACTGGCATGCCCGTAGCGAACATGTGGTGTGCCCATACGATGAAGGACAAAATCGCAATCGACGCAGTAGCGTAGACCATTGAGCTGTAACCGAATAAAGTCTTTCTAGAGAACGCAGGAATCACTTCACTAATAATTCCGAACGCTGGAAGAATCATGATGTAGACCTCTGGGTGACCAAAGAACCAGAAAATATGCTGGTACATCACTGGATCACCACCGCCAACAGCGGAGAAGAATGAAGTACCAAAGTGGCGATCGGTTAGAACCATCGTAATCGCGCCCGCCAACACTGGCATTACTGCGATTAACAAGTAGGCTGTGATCAACCATGTCCATGCAAACATGGGCATCTTCATCAGAGTCATACCAGGCGCGCGCATGTTCAAGATGGTCACGATGATGTTAATCGAGCCCATGATGGAAGAAGCGCCGAGCAAGTGAAGGGCGAAAATCGCCATGTCCATGCCGGGGCCCATCTGCAAGGTTAGCGGAGCATACATCGTCCAGCCGCCGGATGGCGCGCCACCGGGAGCTAAAAATGAACCAAACAATAAGGTCGCTGCGACGGGCAAAATCCAAAAGCTAAAGTTATTCATCCGCGCAAAGGCCATGTCGGATGCTCCAATCTGCAAGGGAATCATCCAGTTTGCAAAACCAACAAAGGCCGGCATGATCGCGCCGAACACCATCACCAGGCCATGCATGGTGGTTAACTGATTAAAGAACTCGGGGCGCAGGTATTGCAAGCCAGGCTGAAACAATTCCAAACGAATACCAAGGGCCATGACACCGCCAGCCAACAAGCTGATAAAGGAGAAGATGAGGTACATCGTTCCAATGTCTTTGTGATTGGTTGCAAACAACCACCGACGCCATCCATGTGGCATGTCATGCGCATGGTCATGCGCGTGATCGTGTGCTGTATCGTGGGTAGTAGAGACTGTGCTCATGAGTTGCTCCGAGATGATTTTTTAATTAAGTTGTTATTTAGTCCGTGCTGCCATGAGGTCAGGCGTTTGATACACATC
>JAIXPY010000147.1 GCA_027486025.1 Burkholderiaceae bacterium | reverse complement strand
CTCGCCACCAGGTGCAAGCACCCGTGCTGCCGTTCGACTTGCATGTGTAAGGCATGCCGCCAGCGTTCAATCTGAGCCAGGATCAAACTCTTCAGTTTAATCACTGTGAACCTTGCGGTCCGTCGCACTCATATTAGAAATTGACTTGGTTATAAAACCAAATCTTTTTACTGACATTGAGTACTGTTTATTTACATCTGTCCCGAAGGACTGGATGCTTTCACTCAGTACCCACAATTATCGATTGACTATTTTTTAAAGAGGGCCAAAACGTTTTAAATAAAAATGTTTCAGCATAGAGGTGAGACTATGCCATGACTGTAGGGGGCTGTCAACACCTTTCGTAGTCTTTTTCCTATTATTTCTGCGTTTTTTTGCAGGTTTATTGAAATACGCATATAAATCAATAAGTTAAGAAAACTAGATTTTTTGCTAAATTTTTAAAATTCTTCCCTCTTTGTGTTCCGGATAAATAAACTAGGGAAAACCCTGATTTATTTCCCCTGTTCTGCTAGAGTGGTCTGATCATGAAGCCCATCTCATCCGCTCCCGCCTGTACTACAAGGCCGGCAGCCAATCTGGCAACCCCAGTGCGCGAGCTGGACGACACCCATCGTGCAGCCGTACTACTGCATTTTTTAGCCCTAGGGGCCGAGGATCGGCACCTGCGCTTTGGTTCGCCCACTTCGGATGTGGTCATCGAGCGCTATGTGGCAAATCTGGACTTCAGGCGCGATGCCTTGTTTGGTGTTTTTAATAACTCGCTGAATCTTGTCGGCATTGCGCATCTTGCATATGTACCGACCACCAAAGAAAGTCCACGCACTGCAGAGTTTGGTGTTTCCGTACTACACGACAGCCGTCATTGCGGTCTTGGCGCAGCACTCTTAGCGCGAGCAGCTGTCCACGCACGCAATACGCACATCGATACTTTGTTTGTACATTGCTTAGCGAATAACAAAGCGATGATGCACCTCGCGCAGAGGCTTGGTATGCGAGTGGAATTTGCTTACGGCGATGCGGATGCGTTTTTAATTTTGCCGCCAGCGAACGCGCAAAGTATTTTGCATGAAGCATCGCAAGAACACATGGCCGACCTCGATTACGCACTCAAGGCGAACCTAAAACAATCGAAACAAATTTGGCGCTGGTTTTATGGGATGCAAAACCAGTTATAAAAAATGCCCCTGCATGCAGGGGCATTGAAACTACTAAATTACATTCAGCTTAATTGTTGCCGTTTGTATTGGGCTGTGATCTATCTGCTTTACCTTCTTGCTCAAGACGCAGCCTTTCCGCATTGGAGATGATGTCAAAATATACGAACACTTGTTTTACGCCACTCGTATTGCTAGCCACCTTTTTTGCGCGCTCCGCCTCTTCCTTCGTGAGGATGCCCATGAGATAAACATTGCCCGCCTCGACCACAATATTCATGGAATTGGATGGCAGATCATTCGTAAAGATCATTTGTGTTTTGATGCGGGACGCAAGGTAGGTATCGTTCGCGCGCGCCGTAAATGAACTATTGGGCCCAATGACAATTTCATTAAATACAGAGCGGACGTTTTTTAAGCTCTGTACATACGCGCCTGCGCCGCCCTTGATGTCGGCGTCTTTTGCTTCGCCTGTCAACAGAACCTTTTGATTAAAAGACGTGACGGTAATGTGTGCATTATCACCATAGCGCTTGATGAGATGATTGCCTGCTTCTAACTGAATGCCAACATCAATTGCCTGCACTCCGGGCGATCTGCGATCAGCAAGAATGGTGGTTGTACCGGTGACCGCGCCCACCGCTAGAATTCCACACCCGCTAAGCAGCGCTGCCGCCATAAACCCAAGAGACCACTTCAGCATGCTCGTCATGTGATTTCCTTTTTAATCCAACAGTAGATGATCAACACCATCGCACAGGCTGTGCAGCAAAACCAAATGCGTTTCTTGAATGCGCGCGGTGCGTGTAGAAGGGGCGCACAAATGGACGTCGTGCTCTCCTAAAAGTTGTGCAATTTTTCCGCCGCCATTGCCAGTCAGCGCAATGATATGCATACCAATTTTTTTGGCGGCTTCAATCGCTGCAACCACATTTTTTGAATTTCCTGATGTTGATATCGCCAATAAGATGTCGTCTTTTTTACCAAGCCCGCGCACCTGCTTACTAAAAATCTCATCGTAGTGATAGTCGTTGGCGATTGCCGTCAAAATTGACGTGTCGGTGGTGAGTGCTATGGCCGCCAACTCCCTTCGTTCACGCTCAAAGCGCCCCACTAATTCTGCTGCGAAATGCTGCGCATCAGCCGCAGACCCACCATTGCCACAAGCCAATATTTTTCCACCCGACTGCAGGCAATTTGTCATGGTGACAATGCCCTTAGCAACATGCTGCGGCAATAACTTTAGGGCCTCTTGCTTTACAGCAATGCTCTCTACAAAATGGGTGGATGCTCGCTCGCTTAGCCGATTCAGTGTTTTTGTATCCATAGCAATATTATGCGCCAAACAAAGGCTCTCTTATTGGCTTTATGGTCGCCTGCTATGCGCCAGGAATTCCTTCTGCCTGCTGGCTTTTTTCTGCATAATCAGTCTCATGGTTACTACTCGCATGCCCAATACGTGGTCGACTGATTTTCTCAATCAACAAGACTTGCCAACATCTACTTTGTATATGGTCGCAACCCCCATTGGGAACCTGGGAGACATTACATTACGCGCACTGCATGTGCTAAATGCGGTAGATGGGATTGCTTGCGAGGATACGCGCCACAGCGCGCCCTTACTCAATCACTTTGGCATTCATAAAAAGTGCGTAGCCTTGCATGCCCATAATGAAGCTGCTGCATCCGACGTCCTGATTGGGGGACTGCAACGGGGAGAACGCTGGGCCTATATTTCAGACGCGGGCACGCCAGGCGTCTCCGACCCAGGATCCCGCCTTGCCTCTGCTGTTGGCCTTGCTGGTTTTCGGGTTATTCCAATACCGGGAGCGAGTGCCGTTTCTTGCGCCGTATCGGTCGGAGGCTCTGCGCTACTCCCCTCAGACGGGCAGTTTCAGTTTCTTGGCTTTTGGCCTCACAAATTGCGCGATCAGGAAGAATGGCTCCAGCAAATTGAGCATTGCAGCAAGGCGACGGTCTTTTTTGAATCCCCGCACCAGATTACGAATACCCTACTTAAGCTAGCGGCCTGTCTTGACGATAGTCGGATCGTCATGGTGGGGAGGGAGCTGACCAAAAAATTTGAGCAAGTGGTGCACTTAAAGCCCAGTCAACTCTCGAACTGGTTAAATACGACCGAAAGCCTAAAAGGCGAATTTATCGTAGTTATTTCGGCGCATGAGCAAAGCAGCAATGCGCCGGCTAATCATGCAGAGATGTTGCGCTGGGTGGCGGCACTGAAGCCCTTCTTGGGCAGCAAAGAAGTGGCGAATGTCATTGCTACTATTACCGGCATATCGAAAAAAGAGGCCTATCAGCTGGCACTAGAGGGGAAATAAAAAAGCCGGCTTAATCGCCGGCTTTTTTATTTGTAAGCACTTATTTTGCTGCAGCCTCGGCTGGAGCTGCTGCCGGCGCTTTGGGCTCTGGAAATTTACCGCCCGCAGAGGCAGTCAAATAAACCACAGATAGACCAAGCTCATAGTCACTGATGTCGGCAGGATTTGCGCCGCCACGTGCCGGCATGGCGCCCTTGCCTTTAATGACTGAAGTTAAAAGCGCATCGTAGCCTTTGCCAAGCCTGCCAGACCAGTCGCCTGCATTATTGAAACGGGGTGCACCAGCTGCGCCATTGGCGTGACAAGAGGCGCACGCCGCTTTATAAACTGCAGCGCCGGTCTTCATTTCCCGGGGGGCGTTTGCATCGCGAAAATCCAGCTGTGCCACTGGCTTAATTAACTGACTAGCCGATTTGGCTGCCTCTTCGGAATTTCCGCCGGTTCGTTTGCTGTTGTCAACATAAACCATTAATAACAAAATCACTATTAACGGTACGAAAAAGCTGACAAACACCATGATGATGAGTTGTTTGGGCGATTTAATCAGACTGCCGTGGTCGTTGCTCATGTTGGAGTGAACTTAATGGTTGGGAGGTTAAAAAATAGACTATTGCGATTATAGCCAGTGGTTTTTGATGCAGCCACTTACAATAGAGCCTAGTTTCCACATTCTTGGCGCCCGTAGCTCAGTGGATAGAGTATTGGCCTCCGAAGCCAAGGGTCGCAGGTTCGATTCCTGCCGGGCGCGCCAGCTGATTTGGAGTTTTGCGCCAGCCAATGCAGAATAGTGTGAAAACCTCTATTATTCATAGGTCTAACTACTGCTAATTACTGCTAACTACTGTGTCTACACACCTAAACTCAACGCTCACTGATCCATCGATTGTTGCGCCATTAGCGCCAACAGAGCCCCTGCCACACCGCAAAATCATTCGGAGCTGGCTCATTCCTATGGCGGAAGGCCAGACGGGGAGAGCATTGTTCCTTCTGCTGATCGATGCAGCCCTTTGGCTGGGAGCGATTGCGGCCACCATTTTTGTTGAGAGCATTCTCCTCAAAATCGTATTTGGTGTAATCGCTGGCTTTGTCACAGGTCGCATCTTCATCCTAGGGCACGACGCCTGCCACCAAAGCTTTACGCCGAACCGCGAGCTGAACAAGGTTTTGGGTCGCATTGCCTTTTTGCCCTCGCTAACACCCTACAGCCTCTGGGACGTCGGCCACAATGTCGTTCACCATGGACAAACCAATTTAAAAGGCTTTGATTTTGTGTGGGCACCGCTCTCCAAAGCCGAGTTTGATGCCCTGCCAGCGTGGCGCAAAAGCCTTGAGCGCCTTTACCGTAGCGGCTGGGGGCCGGTTTTCTATTATTTAATCGAGATTTGGTGGAGACGCGAGTACTTCCCCAATGCGCAGAATAAGCCGGGCGATCGCCCCATTTTTCTCAAAGATAATTTGCTAGTCACCGGCTTTGCGATTATCTGGATTGCGTGTCTGATCGCTGGAGCCTTAGCTACTGGTCAGTCGATTTGGATTGGCCTCTTAACTGGATTTGTGCTGCCATTCTTGTTTTGGAACGGCATGATTGGTTTTGTTGTCTATGTACACCATACTCACCCCTCTGTCTCTTGGTATGACAAAAAGTCGGAATGGCTACGCGCGCAACCCTTTGTGTCGACTACCGTACACCTGACATTTGGCTTTTACTGGGGTGCTTTAATGCACCACATCATGGAGCATACCGCCCACCACGTCGACATGAGCGTGCCCCTATATCGCCTCCAAGAAGCCCAAAACACCCTCGAAACACTGCTGCCAGGGCGTATTTTCATTCAAAAATTCTCTTGGAAGTGGTATTTCGATACCGCTCGCAAATGCAAGCTCTACGACTTTGATAATAAGGCTTGGCTGGACTTTGATGGCAATAAAACAGCGGATTCAGTACGTGTGATGTTGACCCCTGCTCCTGTAGGGCAAACAGGGTAAAATAGAGCTTTAGTAGATTAGTTGGCCAGCTTACCCATGACTACCACCGCACCTGAATCAACGCAAGATACATCCCAGAGCTTAAAGTTTTGCTCTTCTTG
>JAIXPY010000124.1 GCA_027486025.1 Burkholderiaceae bacterium | reverse complement strand
GGTTGTAGGCGCGTAATCGCTTCGCCCACGTTGTGTGCGTTCAACCCACCACTCAAAACGACCCGAGGCGCGTTTGCGCTTACCCATGCTTCTGGAATCCATTGCCAATCAAAAGGAATACCGCCCCCACCATAGCCCTCAACCAGGGCATCCAGCAAGAAACCGGCTGCTTGCCTATATTGTAGGGAAAAATCAGCGAAAGCGAAGTCCTCGCCCACTCGGCCTGCCTTGATCCAAGGATCCCCAGCCGCTAGACGCTGGCACTCTTCCGGACTCTCATCCCCATGAAACTGCCAAAGCGTAATTGGCGCATAGGCTCGAATTGCCGCAAATTCAGCGTCGGAGGCGTTTACCACTAGGCCAACGGCGTCCACCCCGGCTGGCAAGCGGGAGATGAGCCCGGCTGCATGCTGCGGACTGACCGCCCGTGGGCTGGGGGGATAAAACACAAAACCGAGCGCATCCACGCCAGAATTCACTGCAAAATCAACGTCTTCCGGGCGTTTAAGGCCACAAATCTTGATGCGGGTGCGGTCCGGTGCGTAGTGAAGTAATCCCATGGCTAAATCATAATCCGCTTCGGCTGTTCAGGAACGGGCTCCTGCAGCAACGCAATGACCTCGGCCGGTAGCCACGAATGCGCCAGCCAGGGCGCTGGAATCTGGTGCTCCGGCGGATAGGCGACCCGAGCCAAATAGAGCCCATCTGGCGCGAACGTTGGCGCAGCCAATTGACGGCTTTTGGCCTCCAATACCTCAGCCAACCAACCTGAGGGCTGCTTTCCTTGGCCGATGGCCAACAGACTGCCCACGAGATTTCGAACCATGTGATGCAAAAAGGCATTGGCCCGAACCACAATATAGACCCAGGGTTTCTGATCCAAAATTTGAATGTCGTAGACCGTTTTAATTGGTGTTTTACTCTGGCACTCCGATGACCTAAAAGAGGAAAAGTCATGCTCCCCCAAAAGGCATTGGGCAGCTATTTGCATGGCCTCGGTATCAAGCCACTTATCGGCGGCCAACATCAAATAACCTGCACGGGATGCCACACTCGGCGCACGACAAGGACCCACGTGCAAGGCATACACGTAACTGCGCTCAAATGCCGAAAAACGTGCATCAAACGATGCATCGACCGTTTGAGCCCAGTTCACCGCGATATCGCTTGGCAGAAAACTGTTGAGGCCACGCACCCAAGACCATGGGTCGCGATGCGTGTCGCAATCAAAATGCACCACCTGCCCGAGCGCATGCACTCCGGTATCAGTTCGTCCAGCAGCGGTGACTCGAATGGGGTTCATGTGCGAAGCAGTATCGCCAATAAAGGCCTGGATGGCCTGCTCTACTTTATCTTGTACGGTGTTGTGACTGGGCTGCGTTTGCCACCCCACAAATCGGGTGCCATCGTACTGCAAGCCTAATGCAATGCGCATCATCTACTTAGTGCGGCAAACACGGGTTCGCATGCCAATTAGCTACTACGCCGCTGGATGTCCGATAGCATGACTTTGGCTTCGGCAACCAAGGATGAATCGACTGAATTCGAGGGATCGAGGCTTAGCTGAATGATGTCATCCAAACTACGCGTTGCAGCAGCAAAATCTTCAATCGTCATATAGGCTTTGGCAAGATTGAGTTTGACGCGCAATGCATCATTCCGAATAGCCAAGTCGCTTTTGGCTGGCATCAAATCAAGATCAATACCGGCAAACAAGTTCTTGGTCCGTTCTGGCATACCGTGACTGGATGATGAATGACCCATATCGCCCTGCTGCGGTACGGAAGTAGATTTGACAGCATGCATTGGCGCACTTCGTTCCGATTGCCGGGCATGGCGCGCCATAAACCACAACAGCAGCCCAGTGAATGCAATCACACCCAATGCAAGCAAAGCGGGTGCCCAGGAATTTTTCGCCGCATCGGTCTTGGTACCCGAGCCTGCTTTAGACTGCGCCTTATTTGCATCGAGTAATTTTTGTAAATCGGCAATATTTTTTTCTAATTCAACAATGCGGGTGCGCGTTTGTTCCAGCATTTTCTCTTGAGCCACAATTTCTTCGGTGTATCGCCGTTGATCTGAATTAGCATCGGCACCAGGGCCAATGGTTAGACGATCTTTTGCAAGAGTAGGCTCATTCGCTACCTTGCTTGCCTCGCTTGATTTAGTAGCGACTGCCTTAGCTGGCCCGCCGTGGGACTCGGCCCAAGCTTGATTAGCGTTTTCAACAAACTGGCTTGCCTGGGCTGGCGTAATCGATTGCAGCAAGGATTGGCTTGGCTTAACTAACTCAGCTCCAGCAGGCAAACGATGAATGCTGCCCCCTGCAAAAGCATCGGGATTGACTTTATACAATGCCATGATGGTTTGATCTAGGGTGGCGCCATCCAGAAGCGGTGCCATCTGCGCCGCAATCTCACTTAAGGTTTGGCCGGGGCGCACCATGACTTGATTTGGATCGCCCAAGAGTAAGGTGTAATTTTTAGTGAGCTGACCGGAAGGCCATTGCAAGACAACCATCAGATCAATAAATGGATCTTGCTTGAGCTGCGCTGCGCTAACTGTCTTTGCTGTCTCGACCACAATCACGCTGCGACTGCCATCGCGGCGCTCGATGCGCAACTGTGGATCAAGCTCTACTATTGAAGAAGATATACCGAGGCGCTCATAGCTGGCTTTACTTGCATTGCTCACCTGTAAACGAGTGAGCTGCTCTTGCTCTGAAGCCGATGCACGTATGGGAATTTCAGCCCGAATCGGATGACCAGGCTGAGAGAGTACTCTGGGAGTGCCTAATGAAAATGCGCCAGCCGTTGCACTCCAAGCAATGCAAACACTAGCAATGGCCGCCGCTAGGCCCTGTACTAACCGAGCAGGCGCGCGCACATGCACCTTTAGCGTTCCAACAGGATGCGCAGCATACGGCGTAAGGGTTCGGCAGCGCCCCACAGCAGTTGATCGCCAACAGTAAAGGCACCCAAGTACTCAGGCCCCATCGCTAACTTATGCAGTCGCCCAATCGGCACAGTGAGGGTGCCACTAATTTTGGCGGGAGATAACTCACGTTCAGTTGCTTCCCGCTCGTTGGGCACCACTTTGACCCAGGCATTATCGTTGGCGAGCATCGCCTCAATTTCGGCCAAAGGAATGTCTTTCTTTAGCTTAACGGTCAAGCCTTGAGAATGGCAGCGCATGGCGCCAACACGAACACAGATGCCATCAATCGGAATACTTCCCGGCGTTCTAAAAGGCGGACGCCCTAGAATCTTGTTGCATTCTGCGCCGCCCTTCCACTCTTCTTTGGTCTGGCCGTTTTCGACCGGCACATCAATCCAAGGAATTAAGCTGCCAGCCAAGGCCGTGTTACGGAAGTTCTTGGTTGGAAACTCAGCCGAGCGCATCGTTGCAGAGATCTTGCGATCAATATCCAAAATCCAGGAGGCCGGATCATTTAATTCGGTATTCACGCTATCCCGCAATGCGCCCATTTGCAACAGCAATTCACGCATGTTTTGCGCGCCAGCGCCCGAAGCCGCTTGATAGGTCATGGCGCTAATCCATTCAACCAGATCGGCTTTCAGCAATCCACCCATGGCAATCATCATCAAGCTCACGGTGCAATTGCCGCCAATCCAATTCTTACCACCTGCAGCCAATGCACGATCAATCACGGGTCGATTAACTGGATCCAATACGAGGACCGCATCATCATTCATACGCAGTGCGCTGGCGGCATCAATCCAATGGCCCTGCCAACCCGCTGCTCGCAGCGCTGGAAAGATAGCCTTGGTGTAGTCACCACCCTGGCAGGTCAGAATAATGTCGCAACGGGCAAGCGCTTTAATGTCATTCGCGTCTTGTAATTTCGTTTCGCTTTTGGTGATGTTGCGACCATTGATCGCTGGCACATCGCCGCCCGCATTGCTGGTACTAAAAAATAACGGCTCGATGAAATCAAAATCACCCTCCGCCAACATGCGATCCATGAGGACGCTACCAACCATGCCGCGCCATCCGACCAAGCCAACCAGAGGGGCGTTTGTAGAGTTTGATGTTTGATTTGTAGCCATAAAATGACGAATGCCTTACGTTCCTATGTCAATGAATTACGCCAGTGCTGCCACGACTGCATCACCCATTTGCACCGTGGATACTCGCTGAGTTCCTTCAGTGTAAATATCAGCCGTACGCAAGCCCTGCTGCAATACTGTCTGAACTGCTTTTTCAATTCGATTTGCTTCTCCAGTCATACCCAAGGAGTAACGCAGCATCATGGCTGCAGACAGAATGGTTGCCAAGGGATTGGCAATGCCCTTCCCGGCGATATCGGGAGCGGAGCCGTGACTCGGCTCATACAAGCCTTTGTTGTTCTTGTCCAAGGAAGCCGATGGCAACATACCAATGGAGCCAGTGAGCATCGCCGCCTCATCCGAGAGGATGTCACCGAATAAATTGCCAGTGACCACCACATCAAATGCCTTGGGTGCTTTGACGAGTTGCATGGCTGCGTTATCGACATACATATGGGATAACTCAACATCGGGATAGTCGGCTGCTAGCTTGGTCATCACATCGCGCCAAAGCTGCGATGTTTCAAGTACGTTGGCTTTATCCACGCTACATACTTTTTTGCTGCGCTTGCGTGCTGCTTCAAACGCCACTTTACCAATTCGGATTACTTCGGGTTCGCTGTAGTGCATGGTGTCAAATCCTTCGCGCGCACCTTTAAACAGAGCGTGCTCTGAAGTGCGAATACCACGCGGCTGACCAAAGTAAATATCGCCATTGAGTTCACGCACAATCAAGATATCCAGACCACCGACAATTTCCGGCTTGAGGCTGGATGCGGCCGTTAACTCGGGATAGCAAATTGCCGGACGGAAATTGGCAAATAAAGCCAAGTGTTTACGCAAACCGAGGATGGCTTGCTCAGGGCGCAATTCACGCGCTAAGGTGTCGTACTTCCAGTCACCGACGGCACCAAACAAAATGGCATCGGCGCTTTTCGCAAGCTCAAGGGTGGCTGGCGGCAAGGGGTGACCTGAAAGGTCATATGCTGCGCCGCCAACGGGGGCCTCTTCCAGATCAAATGTTGGACCTAATGCCTTGAGGACTTTGACCGCCTCAGCGACAATTTCCGGGCCAATACCGTCGCCCGGCAATACTGCAATTTTCATGACAAGCCTTTAAAAAGGGTTAACCGGCCAGTGCGAGGCTGTTTTTACGGCAGCTGGGTAGCTAGCCAAGGCATCCGCAACACGCGCTCTGCTTCGTATGCCTTTATTTTATCGGCATTTTTGAGGGTGAGGCCAATATCGTCTAAGCCATTGAGTAGGCAGTATTTACGAAATCCATCGATTTCAAAGGAATAGCG
>JAIXPY010000002.1 GCA_027486025.1 Burkholderiaceae bacterium | reverse complement strand
GTGATCTCGGCATTTGCGCAGGTAGCCGATGCACGTAAAACTAGCACACCGCTGTTGCACCGCGAAGAGCACGGACAGCCCCTCGAGACCGAACTGATTTTGATTGATTTAGGTCGCGGCAAAAACCGCATGGCTGGCAGCATATTGGCCCAAGTGTTAAATCAATCCGGTAAAACTGCAGCGAACCTGGATGATCCCAATGATCTCAAGGCGCTTGCAGCTGCAATCATCGAATTGCGTGCTGCAGATCAACTCTTGGCCTATCATGATCGTTCGGATGGCGGGCTCTTAGCCACCATTGCTGAAATGGCCTTTGCTTCCCACTGCGGCGTTTCGATTAATGTCGACATGATTGCGGTCGACTTGAACCAAGAGCCCGATTATGGCGATGCCAAAAATTGGGCGCAGCAAGTATCAGGTCGCCGTCATGAGCAAACCATACGAGCCTTGTTTAATGAAGAACTCGGAGCAGTCATTCAGGTGCGGCGCGCAGATCGCGATGCCGTGTTTGCAGTATTGCGCAAGGTGGGGCTGAGTGCCTGCAGTCATGTGATTGGTAAGCCGAATACCACCGGCCGAATTGAGATTTGGCGTGACGCCAAGAGTATTTATGCTGAGCCACGTGAAGTGCTTCATAAGGCATGGCAAAGTACCAGCTGGCAAATTGCCAAGTTGCGTGATAACCCATCGTGTGCCGATAGTGAATATGGTTTACTGGATGACATCAACGATCCAGGTCTGACACCAAAATTGACATTTGATGTCGCGGAGGATGTTTCTGCCCCATTTGTAAATACAGGCGTTCGCCCCAAAATGGCGATTTTGCGTGAGCAGGGCGTTAACTCCCATGTGGAAATGGCCTATGCCATGGACTGGGCAGGCTTTGATACCTACGACGTTCATATGTCGGATTTAATTTCCGGTAAAGCCAAATTAGCCGACTTCCGTGGTCTGGTTGCTTGTGGCGGATTTAGTTACGGTGACGTGCTCGGTGCTGGTGAGGGCTGGGCAAAAACTATTTTGTTTAACGCGCAATTGCGTGATCAGTTTTCCACCTTCTTTAATCGCTCAGACAGCTTTGCTCTCGGCGTATGCAATGGCTGCCAGATGATGAGTAATTTGGCCGGGATCATTCCGGGAGCCGATGTATGGCCCAAATTCACTCGCAACCAATCCGAGCAATACGAAGCGCGGCTCGTGATGGCAGAGGTTATCAAGTCGCCGTCAATTCTGCTCCAAGGCATGGAAGGTAGCCAGATTCCGATTGCCATTGCGCATGGCGAAGGCTTTGCCAACTTTAGTCAACAAGGTGATTTAGCGAAATTGCAAAGTGCAGGATTAACTGCTTTGCGGTTTGTGGATCACCGCGGCAATCCAACCGAGACCTACCCGATGAATCCCAATGGTTCCCCAGGCGGTCTCACTGGCGTAACCACGGCTGATGGTCGCTTTACGGTGATGATGCCCCACCCGGAGCGCGTGTTCCGCACGGCACAGATGAGTTGGGCGCCAAGCGATTGGCTGCAAACCCTAGACGGGGCAAGCCCATGGATGCGCTTATTCCGTAATGCCCGTCGCTGGGTAGGTTGATACACCAATGTTGATGGAGCCAGTGACCTTTTCTGAATCGGGCGGCATTCGGTATTTGCATTTTGGAACAGAGTTAATTCAAGGGGCGATGCGTTTACGCGACCCCAATGAAATCTACCTGGAATACAACCAGCAGATGATGGCTTGGCTTTTATTTTTAGAGACCAAGCCCGGAATGCAGGTTGCCCAGCTGGGTCTCGGTACTGGTGCGCTAACTAAATTTACGCACCTGCATTGCCCGGCCGTCAAAACCACGGTGGTAGAGCTTAATCCTGCCGTAATCGTTGCTGCCCGCAGTATGTTTTTTACGCCCGATGATGATCGGCGTCTCAAGACCTTGCAAATCGATGCACATGCATTTGTGCATGATGATCAATTGCATAATCGCTTTGATGCTTTGCAAGTCGATCTGTATGACGCCATCTGCGATGGTCCATCAGCGAGTTCGCTTGATTTTTACAAGGGCTGCTATAACTTGCTGAAGTCGCCTGGCGTCTTAACGGTGAATCTATTTTCTCGGCATAAAAGCTTTGATATCAATCTCAACAATATTTGCGAAGCCTTTGGCGACCGTGTATTGCTTTTTCCGGAATCGCACGACTGCAATGTCGTGGCCATGGCATTTAAGGGCCCGCTTTTGCAGGCCGAGTGGGCTGATGTGGTCAAGCGCGCAAAACTGATTCAGGAAAAAACTGGCTTAGCCACCGCATCGTGGGCATCGGGCTTGCGCTATGCCAATGCGAGGCAAGAAACTGCACTGAATATTTAAAGCTAGAAGCCTTAATCCGATTTGAGTAAAAAATAAGGGGATCAATGATCCCCTTATTCAATATAAGCAACTACGCCTTGCTCAGTTTTGAGCTGCCTTGCTTAAACCGTGACGGTATCAGCAACATCACTAAAGGACTTGATCTTGTCAAAGTTCATATAGCGATACACCTCACTCGCTTTTGCATTTAGGCTACCCAATTGATCAAGGTACTCCTGCATGGTTGGAATACGACCCAGCAGCGCCGCTACAGCAGAGAGTTCAGCAGAGGCCAAGAAGACATTGGTATCAATGCCGAGGCGATTGGGGAAGTTACGAGTCGAGGTCGAAACAGCCGTGGCGCCTTTGCGCATGGATGCTTGGTTACCCATGCATAAGGAGCAGCCAGGGGCTTCCATGCGGGCGCCCGTACGCCCGAGAATGCCGTAGTAACCTTCCTCAGTTAACACCATCGCATCCATCTTAGTTGGCGGCGCAATCCACAGGCGCGTTGGAATATCCGTTTTGCCTTCGAGTACCTTACCGGCAGCGCGGAAGTGGCCAATATTGGTCATGCAAGAACCAATAAACACTTCGTCGATCTTGGTTCCCGATACTTCCGAGAGAAACTTCACATCGTCTGGATCGTTGGGGCAGGCCAAAATCGGTTCTTTGATTTCGCTAATGTCGATTTCAATGATCTCAGCATAGTCTGCATTAGCATCGGCCTTGAGTAACTGCGGATTCGCAATCCAGGCTTCCATCGCTTTAATACGGCGACCTAGGGTGCGTGCATCTTCGTAGCCATTGGCAATCATCCACTTCATGAGCGTAATGTTGGAGCGCATGTACTCAATAATCGGCTCTTTATTTAAATGCACGGTACAGCCGCCGGCAGAGCGTTCAGCCGAAGCGTCCGACAATTCAAATGCTTGTTCTACCTTGAGGTCAGGCAAGCCTTCGATCTCTAAAATGCGGCCTGAGAAAATATTCTTCTTGCCTTGCTTTGCAACCGTGAGCAAACCGCGCTTAATCGCATAGAGCGGAATGGCATTCACTAAGTCACGCAACGTGATACCAGGCTGCATGTTTCCTTTGAAGCGAACCAATACCGACTCTGGCATATCCAGTGGCATGACACCAGTCGCCGCAGCAAACGCAACTAAGCCAGATCCAGCTGGAAAGGAAATGCCTATCGGGAAACGGGTATGGCTGTCGCCACCCGTACCGCAGGTATCAGGCAACAACAGGCGATTGAGCCAGCTATGAATCACGCCATCGCCAGGACGCAAAGAAACGCCGCCACGATTAGTCATGAAGGCAGGCAACTCATGGTGGGTTCGTATATCAACTGGCTTGGGGTAGGCCGATGTGTGGCAGAAGGACTGCATCATCAAATCAGTTGAAAAGCCCAGGCAAGCCAAATCTTTGAGCTCATCGCGGGTCATTGGGCCGGTGGTGTCTTGCGAGCCCACGGTCGTCATATGCGGTTCGCAGTAAGTGCCGGGACGAACGCCCTGACCTTCGGGCAAGCCACACGCACGGCCCACCATTTTTTGCGCCAAGCTAAAACCTTTTTTATTGTCTGGCGGGCTAATTGGTAAGCGGAACTCCGTCGATGCGGGTAGGCCTAAGGCAGCGCGCGCTTTGGCAGTGAGGCCACGACCCACGATCAGGGGGATGCGGCCACCGGCACGCACTTCATCCAAAATCACAGGGGACTTGAGTGAAAACGCAGCAATCTCAGCACCGTTTTTAAACGCCTTGCCTTCGTACGGGCGCAACTCAATCACGTCGCCCATATTCATTTGATCGACATCGAGCTCGATTGGCAATGCGCCAGCATCTTCCATGGTGTTAAAGAAGATAGGAGCAATCTTGGTTCCAAGGCAAACACCGCCAAAGCGCTTGTTGGGCACAAAGGGGATGTCTTGGCCGGTCCACCAGAGCACCGAGTTGGTAGCTGATTTACGGGATGAGCCTGTGCCGACGACATCGCCAACATAGGCAATTTGATGGCCTTTTTTCTGCAGCAGCTCGATTTGCTTCATGGGGCCACGTACACCAGTTTCATCAGGCTCGATACCGGCACGGGGATTTTTCAGCATGACGGTAGCATGCAGCGGAATATCCGGGCGGCTCCATGCATCGGGCGCAGGAGAAAGGTCGTCGGTATTGGTCTCGCCAGTGACCTTAAACACAGTCAAGGTCATGCTCTCTGGAACAGCAGGGCGACTCGTAAACCACTCTGCATCCGCCCAGCTTTGCATTACCGACTTGGCATGGGTATTGCCTTTCTCGGCCATCTCTTGAACGTCATTAAAGTAATCAAACATCAAGAGGGTTTTCTTGAGCGCCTCGGCAGCAGCGGCAGCGCACTCGGCATCTGCCAGCAATTCAACCAGGGGGGCAATGTTGTAGCCGCCCAGCATGGTACCAAGCAACTCGGTCGCTTTAATGCGGGAAATCAAGGGGGATTTATCAGTCCCTTTGGCAACTGCGGCCAAGAATTCAGCCTTTACTTTGGCAGCCTCATCAACGCCAGCGGGAACACGGTAGCTTATGAGATCAACCAGCTCCGCCTCTTTGCCCTTAGGAGGGTTTTTCAACAAACCAATCAGCTCAGCGGTCTGATCTTTGGTCAAGGGCAGGGCGGGGATGCCAAGTGCTGCACGTTCTGCAACATGGGCGTTGTAAGCTTCTAACATCGCGTTTCCTATGAATAAGGGGTTATCAATCGAATGGCAATGCGAGATCGGTTAAGGACTTTACCTCGATCAAGTCAATTGTAATGTTTTGGCTCGTTTATGGACAATAAAATTTGTAAAAAACGCTATTAAATAG
>JAIXPY010000159.1 GCA_027486025.1 Burkholderiaceae bacterium | reverse complement strand
TGCTCAAGCACTAACTTGGGCAAAATCATTTGGGAATCGGTATTGATGTAGCGCTCTACCAAACCAGGATCAATTAAAGTTGCCGAATAGGCTAAGTACATTGGCACAAACGCAAAGATGAAATACAAAACACCGCCCAAAATCGACGCCTGCACAGCGATATTGACGTTCTTAGACGAACTAATCCGCTGAAAGACGTCTTGCTGCGGGATCGAGCCCAGCATCATGGTGCAAAGCGCGGCTGTAAACCCAAGGATGGACACCAGATTCATATCGGGCCAAAAAGAGAACTTACCGGCTGCAGCCGCATGCTCAACCACTACAGTAAATCCTCCCGTGAGCGCGGTCATCTCCCCACTGATGTAGAGCATCCCAATCACAATCACAATCATCTGAATGAAGTCGGTAATCGCCACCGACCACATGCCTCCAAACAGGGTATAGATCAAAACGCTGCCGGCCCCAATCATCATGCCGAGGTTTTCGGAGATGGCGCCATCCGATACAACATGAAAGACCAGGCCCAGCGCTTTAATCTGCGCAGCTACCCAACCTAAATAGGACACGACGATGCATAAGGTAACCAAGACCTCGACTGTGCGGCCATACTTTTCGCGAAAGAAATCACCGATCGTGAGCATCCGGCGGTTGTAGAGGTGTTTGGCAAAAAAGAGGCCCACCAAGATTAAACAAAGAGCCGATCCAAATGGATCAGAGACGACGCCGCCTAAACCCTCTTTAATAAACTCTGCTGGAATGCCTAAAACCGCCTCCGAACCAAACCAGGTGGCAAAAACCATGGCGGTGACAATCGGGAGGGGGAGGCTATGGCCTGCTGCTGCAAAATCGGCCGTATTTTTGACGCGCATAGCAGCCCACAGGCCGATGCCAACCGAGATTACCCAATAGATGACAACAAACCAAATCAGCACGGCAAACCGCCCCATTTCTTCATTTGCACAAATTATATGGCCTTGTTACTTATGGCAAATATGTTTTTTGGCAGACCCTGAAGCACCCCGCTCTGACATAATTCCAGCATGACCAAAGCGCATGCGCAATCCATGACCGATCTGGCTTATCAGCAGTCCATTTTGGGGGCGGTTTCCAGAACCTTTGCCCTCACTATTCCCCTGTTGCCAAAGGAGCTCGAAACCGTCATCGGGAATACCTATTTACTTTGCCGCATCATCGATACGATCGAAGATGCCCCCACTCTAAGCATCGAAGCAAAACGGGATTTATCTTCCCTGTTTCTAGATGCCGTTTTAGGTAAGCAATTGGTTGATGCATTTGTGATCCCTTGCTTAGGTGCGCTTGAAGAGCACTGTAATGCGGATGAGCGCGATTTAATTGCCAATACCCCAACGGTACTGCGCATTTTTCATGGCTTTAATGCAAACGAACAAGCTGCCATTAGCCGCTGTGTTGAAATCATGTCGAACGGCATGCTGCGCTTTCATGACAAGCAAACCTTGGCGGGTTTACGCGACCTGCCGGAGTTTGAAGAGTACTGCTATGTGGTGGCAGGCGTCGTTGGCGAAATGCTCACCAGCGTCTTTGCCATGCACTCACCCGCCTTTGCTCGCGCCATTGCTGGTCGCGAACACCTGGCGATTGGATTTGGTCAAGCATTACAGATGACCAATATTTTGAAAGACTCGCCCGAAGATAGTGCGCGCGGCGTTTCTTGGAAACCCCAAGGCTACAGCCAACTAGCCTTGCTGGCAATTGCTGATCGGAAGTTAGCGGAAGCAATGGACTACATACGCCTGATTCCAGCAGATGAGGTGGGCATTCGGCGCTTTTGTTTTTTAGCACTCGGCTTAGCCGTGCTCACCTTAAGCAAGATTGCAGACCGAAGCCATTTTTCCCGGGGCAATGAAGTCAAATTGCCTCGCAGAACAGTGTGGCTTTTTTATTACTTCACTTTCATTGCTGCACGTTCTAATTATGTGATGCAGCAATTTTGTACGATTGCTGGAAAACCGATCAAGCGCGCGCTTCGTGATTAAGCAGCCACAGCTTAATGTCCCGATAGAGGCCGGGAGCATCCTGCCCCATAAAGCCACCTAGATTCGCTTTGGCAACAACCCGGTGACACGGAATCACTAAGGGAAAATAATTGGCGCCGCACGCACCACCGACCGCGCGAGCACCGGAATGTAAGCGCTCTGCAATCGCCCCATAGGTAATCCGTTCACCCGATTGCAACTGGGCAATCGCATGCCATACCCGCTGTTGAAACTGAGTACCTTGGGGCTTCAGGGGCAAATCAAATACTGCCCGAGGATCCGAAAAATAGGCACGGCATTGCTCCTCCACCAAGGCTGCTAAGGCATTCCCCGGCGCTTTATGCTTTGCCGATGCGGGCAGATAGCGGACGCAGGCAAGCATCAAACTGCCATCGACCATTTCGGTAGTGATGCCAAGGCATCCAAACGGCGCAGTAATCACACAATCATTGCTCTTGTGATTGGGTTGCGAACGAGAAGGGGTTGAAGTCGTCATTGGGATCTATGGTATCTGACAGGCAATTCAATCGCGCCCGATAGTACCGAAGGCGATCAATCACTACAGTAAAGCCAAGCCGTTCTAGGCGCCAAATGCATGGCCTCTCACTTCAACATTGCTCAAGGTACTGTATTAATTTGACTACACAAAATGATGACTTTACGGTTATTCGGGTCTGGCAAGCCATTGTTACCCAAGCGATTCAGGCGCGTGCAAGCGATATTCACATTGAGGCGCTCGAACACAAAACCGTCATTCGGATTCGCGTTGATGGCGTATTGCAGACGCTGCAAATCCCGATTGCCGTCGAGCATGAACGCATCATTGCTCGCATCAAAATACTGGCCAGATTGGATATTGCCGAGCAGCGCATTCCCCAAGATGGCAGACTCTCGGTGGGGCTCAATTACACACGCCCTGATATTGATTGCCGCGTATCCATACTGCCTACGCTGCATGGGGAAAAAGCCGTAGTACGTTTATTGCCATCCTCTACTACTGCATTGGATTTGAGCTTACTTGGTATGCATGCACCGCAATTGGCACACTTCACAGATGCCATTGCTCAGCCCGATGGTCTGATCCTCGTTACAGGGCCGACTGGCAGCGGCAAAACCCGCACGCTCTACAGCTGCTTAAACCAATTAAACACCAGCGGCCGAAATGTATGCACTATCGAGGACCCAATCGAGATCCGTCTTGCCGGCGTCAATCAGATTGCCTATCACCCAAAAGCAGGTCTGGATTTCAATGGCATTATTCGCGCACTGCTAAGGCAAGATCCCGATGTCATCATGATTGGTGAAATTCGGGATGCGGTGACGGCCGAACTGGCCATGCAGGCTGCGCAAACGGGTCACCTGGTATTGAGTACCTTGCACACTCGTGGCGCTCTGGCCAGTATTCAACGGCTGCGTAACTTAGGTGTAACCCGTGATGTGTTGCGGGCTTGCCTGCGCTGCGTTAGCTCACAGCGCTTGGCACGTCAAATCTGTTCGGCATGCGATGCCAAAGAGCCTAGGGATGACTGCCTGCTCTGTGGTGGAACGGGCCTATTTGATCGGATTGGTATCCATGAGGTTTTACCATTTACGAACGCCATCGCCAATGCATTTGAGAGTGCGACTACTGCCGCCGGCTTAACTGAGCAACTTCAAAAAAATGGTTTTCAAGACATGCGCTCTGCTGGAATGATCCATGTTGATCATCACCGCATCACTCTTACCGAGCTCAATACCCAGCTTGGCTCCTGGCATTAATATGACCCTTAGAAAAAAAGAGCAGCTGCATTTTGTTGACCGCATACTGGTATTGCTAGATGCCGGATTGCCCCTATTGGAGAGCATTACGCTCATGCATCAATCGGCCTCGCCGGCGTGGCAAAAAATAATGGCATTCATTGCGCATCACTTAAAGCAAGGTGAGCGCTTCTCACAATGCCTATCTATGCAACATGCTGTTTTTGATCCGGCCTTTATCGGCTTAATCCGTGTCAGCGAAGAATCTGGCGAAATCAATCTTGCCCTGCGCACCATCCAACAGCAATTGCGCACGCAAATTGAATTGCATCGCCAGATACGACAGGCACTAGCCTATCCCTTGATTACCCTGGGATCGGCATGCTTACTGATGATCGCGATGCTCGTCTGGGTCATACCCGTGTTCAGTGATGTATTTAGTCACTTCAATGCCAGCTTGCCCTGGGCAACGCAATTGCTTCTCAATGCAGCAGAGCAATTCACGCTGTATTTACCGGTAATGGCCGGTGGGATTGCACTCACTTTAGTTAGCGCCTCCGCACTATGGCTGCGTCATCTCGGATTTCAGAAACGCTGCGATCACTACCTATTGCGGATTCCAGTGATAGGGGATTTGTTTCGCCAGTCAGCCTTAGCTTGCTGGTGTCGTAGCTTAGGCTATTTGATGCAGTCTGGCTTACCTGCATTGGAGGCCATGCGTATTACAGCGCAAACCTCAAATCAGTGGCTTTGCCATGATCTCAGTGCCCATATCTTTAAATCGCTTGCACAAGGATGGTCTTTTGGTGAAGCCTTGCAACGCGCCGATCCACGGCAGCAGTTTTTTGATCACGAGACAGCACAACTGTTACAGATTGGTAGCGCTAGTGGCTCCCTGGCAGCGATGCTCAGCAATCGTGCTGATGCCCTCGAACAGCAGCTTACTAGCCAACTTAACTTATTGAGCCATAGCCTTGAACCTATACTCGTTGTATTTGTAGGACTTTTGATTGGGGGATTGGTGATAATCCTCTACTTACCAATCTTTAACTTAGGGCAAATAGTTTGACTGATCTCACTTTTCTTGCTGATGTAATTCGCTATGGCTTAATTCTGCCCCTAGCATATGCGGCCTACGTGGATTTTCGAACGTTTCGGATTCCGGATGCCATCACCTTTCGGCTGATTGCCGGCGGCTTACTGTTTAATTTCTTTGTGGATGTGCGCTTTTGTAGTCCTCAAGAAGCGATCCTCGGTGCGACGGTTGGGTTTGGATTCTTCTGGGGATTAAATTGGCTTTATCGCGCCCTTAAAGGCCGTGATGGTTTGGGCATGGGGGATGCAAAACTTCTAGCTGCGCTGGGTGCCTGGCTAGGCTGGCAAGCCTTGCCAGGTATTGTGTTGCTATCCGCACTAAGTGGCTTGCTGGGTGGCTTGATATGGCTTTACTGGCAAAAACAAGGGCACACGCAAGCGTTTCCATTCGGGCCCTTTTTGGCATTTGCTGGCATTATTTACCTAATATGGCCTCAACTCCTGCGCATTCCACTCTCGCTGCACTAAAAGGGCAAATTCCGCTCATTGGATTAACGGGCGGAATAGGATCTGGCAAGTCAGTAGTAGCAAAGCGCTTGGCTGAGCTTGGGGCAACGGTTATCGATTCAGATCAAATTGCCCATGACATTACTGCCCCGCATGGCGCTGCCATCGCCCCAATTCAGGCTCATTTTGGCCCAGAAATGTTGGCGGCCGACGGATCCCTAGATAGACCCAAGATGCGGCGCCTTGCTTTTAATGACCCAAGTGCACTTCAATCCCTAGAGGCCATTACCCACCCCCTCATTCATGCGGAAACCTTACGGCAAGCCAGCCAGGCTCATGAAAACGGTGCTTTGTACTTGGTCTTTATGGTGCCCCTCTTGGTGGAATCAGGCACTTGGTCCAAATTAATCGATCACCTGCTTGTGGTTGACTGCCCTCCAGAGTTACAAATTGCACGGGTCATGCAGCGCAGCAATTTGGATCGCAGCCAAATTGAGCAGATTATGAGAAAACAAGCATCGCGCGCGGATCGGCTAGCGGCAGCGGATACGATTCTCCTCAATGACGGAGACCTCGATAAGCTGATTCCCCAAATCGATGCCTTACACCAATTGATCATCAAAAATGAGTTCAAGCCCAGCAATTCCGCATAGAATAGATTCCGTGATTGTTTATGAATATCCTTTCAATGAGTTGGTCCGCAATATGCTTCGTTTGGAGTATTTGTTTGGGCGCTATACCCATTTTTCCAAATCGGACGATCCCGAGCTACACCAATGCGCGATTGCAACCCTATTTGAGTTAGGTGACATTGGCGCGCGGGGTGATATCAAATCACTACTCTTAAAAGAGTTTGAACGGCAGAAACAGGCACTGCAAGGTCTTAAATCATCAGCGAAGGTAGATCAAGCGGTTTTAAGCCAAGCGCTTACTGAAATTGATGGTGCCTCCACTCATCTCAATCAATCGCTTGGTAAACCCAATTCAGCGATTACCGAAAATGAATGGCTCAATGGTATTCGCACGCGCCTCTCGATACCAGGGGGTACTAGCCCCATTGATCTCCCCAATTTTCATGCATGGAAATGCAGTCCGCCGAGTGCTCGGCGTGAGCTCCTACAGAATTTCATAACACCCCTGCTGCCGTGGAATGAATCGTCCCAATTATTTTTAAAGTTGCTCCGTCAGTCGGGTGAGTCACGCGATGCGGTGGCACACCAAGGCGCATTTCAACAAGCACCTTCTGGCAAGGTCTACCAACTTATGCGCATTGGGGTTGAGGACGATTCGGTCTTTTCTGAAATCAGTGCAAACAAATACTTGTTATCTGTTCGTTTCTTAAAAAGCGAATGGGACAAAAAGCCGCATCCGATTCTGGAAGATATTCCATTTAAGCTAACCTTGTGCCAGTTTTAATCTCGGCATAAAACTGCTTTAGCTGTTGAATCATCGGTAAGGCCGCCGGCAAGAGCGGCTCTATCGTTAGATGATCCGCACCCAAGTCTTGCCACGATAAAGCTTGGTTTTCACACCCGGTGGGCTCGCCAGTCCAATCCCGAATCACGCTAACATGAATGCGCACATACGCATGCGGATAATCATGTTCAATTGTCATTAAGTCGACGCTGCCATGAATGACGATTCCGAGTTCTTCTTGGAGTTCGCGCTGCAGCGCTTGAAAGAGAGTTTCGCCGGCTTCGACTTTGCCGCCCGGAAATTCCCAATAGCCCGCATAAGGTTTGCCGACGGGTCGCTGACCCATTAAAAAGCGCTGTTGTGAATCGAGCAAAATACCGGCTGCTACCTCGGTTACTGGGCGCCGAGCATCACTCATAGGGGCTTAGGCGTGGGTGCCAGTCCAGTGTTTTGCAAACTGCCACGCAACCCGGCCCGAACGTGATCCGCGCTCCAAGGCCCAAACCAGGGCCTCCGATCGAGCGGCCTCAATTTGGGCATCACTCAAGCCAAAATGCCGCAGCCAATGCGCCACGATGGCGAGATATTCATCTTGTTTGGGCGGATAAAAGGAAAGCCACAAACCAAAGCGCTCCGATAAAGAGATCTTTTCTTCCACCACCTCACCCGGATGAATTTCACCATCGTCATCGTGGTGATACGTTTGGTTGTCTTTCATGTACTCAGGCAACAAATGGCGGCGATTCGATGTGGCATAAATCAGAATGTTATCGACCTGAGCAGATATCGAACCGTCTAATGCTGACTTCATTGCTTTATAGCCAGACTCGCCTTCCTCAAAGGAAAGGTCATCGCAAAAAACGACAAAGCGCTCCGGGCGATCCGCCAGTAAATCGGTTATGTCTGCTAAGTCCGCTAAGTGCTCTTTTTCAACCTCAACCAAGCGCAGGCCATCTTTTGCAAAGGCATGCAGACTGGCCTTAATTAATGAAGACTTACCAGTACCGCGTGCGCCGGTGAGCAAAATATTATTAGCTGGTTTCTTTTGTACAAAGTTGCGAGTATTTTCTTTAATCGCATCGCGCTGACGATCAATGTGTTGCAGGTCTTCATACGAAATATCGGCAACGTGTTTTACGGGTTGTAAAAAACCAATGCT
>JAIXPY010000144.1 GCA_027486025.1 Burkholderiaceae bacterium | reverse complement strand
GAAGCAATGTCCAAGCCTTCACGCTCTTCCTCTTCCTTCACACGCAAACCAATCACGATATCGACTAATTTGAATGCAACAACGGAGACTACACCAGACCAAATGACGGTAGTAATAACGCCCTGAGCCTGCAGCCAAACTTGGCTACCCATGGAATACTCGGCTGCTGCAGCGTTCGCAACATAATCCCAGATTCCGGAGCCGCCCAATGCAGGGTCCGCAAATACACCGGTCAAGATTGCGCCAATGATGCCGCCAACGCCATGGACTCCAAATACATCTAGGCTATCGTCTGCCCCAAGCATACGCTTTAAGCCCGATACGCCCCACAAGCAAAGCACGCCGGCAATAAAGCCAATTGCGATCGCACCCATTGGGCCAACAAAACCAGCAGCAGGGGTAATCGCAACTAAACCAGCTACGCAACCTGAAGCGCCGCCCAGCAACGATGGTTTGCCTTTGGTAATCCACTCAGCCAGTGTCCATCCCAATACGGCAGCAGCAGTCGCCACTAAGGTATTGAAGAAAGCCAATGCAGCGGTTCCGTTTGCTTCCAATGCCGAGCCGGCATTAAATCCAAACCAACCAAACCACAAGAGCGAGGCACCAACCATGGTGTAAACCAAGTTATGGGGCTTCATTGCTTCTTTACCAAAGCCGATGCGCTTGCCCACCATGTAGGAGCCAACCAAACCAGCAATCGCTGCATTGATGTGCACTACGGTACCGCCAGCAAAGTCAAGAACACCCTTCTGCCATAACCAACCTGCTTTAGCAGTAATGGCTTCTAGTGAGGCTGCATCTTTGATGTCGTCTGGACCAGGCCAGAACCACACCATGTGGGCTATTGGTAAGTAAGCAAAGGTAAACCACAGAACCGTAAAGGCCAAGATCGCAGCAAATTTAGCACGTTCTGCAAAGGCGCCAACGATTAAGCAGCAGGTAATAGTTGCAAACGCCGCCTGAAATCCAATAAAGGTAAATTCAGGAATGACAACGCCCTTACTGAAGGTTGCAGCCACACTGTCTGGCGTCACACCAGCTAGGAATAATCGATCTAATCCACCAATGAATGCGCTACCCTCCGTGAACGCAAAGCTATAACCATAAATGGTCCATAACACTGCAATCAGCGAGAACACCACCATACACTGCACCAAAATCGACAGTACGTTTTTACTGCGTGTTAGGCCACCATAAAACAAGGCAAGGCCTGGCAATGTCATCAGCACAACCAATGCTGTAGACACCATAATCCAAACTGTATCGCCTTTATTTGGAACTGCCGCAACAGCAGCTGCTGCTGCGGGCGCCGCAGCAGCTACGTCTGCCGCGTAAGCAGGCACCATCGCCAACATGCCGGTTGCGCCTAAAGCTAAAACCTTGGCGCCCCCTGCAACGAGTTGTTTCATCCGAGTAAACATGTTGAACCTCTCTTTAAAGTGCTGCCGCGCCGGTTTCACCGGTACGGATACGAATGACATGTTCAACTGGTGAGACAAATATCTTGCCGTCACCAATCTTGCCTGTGCGTGCTGATTTTTCAATTGCCTCAATCGCACGCTCCAAAATACCGTCGTCTACTGCAGCCTCGATCTTTACCTTGGGTAAAAAGTCGACCACGTACTCTGCACCACGGTACAGCTCGGTATGGCCTTTTTGTCGTCCAAAGCCCTTCACTTCTGTCACGGTAATGCCCGAGACACCCACTTCCGAGAGCGCCTCGCGCACTTCGTCAAGCTTGAAGGGCTTGATGATTGCGGTTATCAATTTCATACGTTTCTCCGTTAGGAAGGGTGATTAGAAAGTCTTGGTCAGAGCAACTACAGCACCGCCGCGGCCGGATGACGAGTATTGAGGGGTGTAATAAAAATTTGGATTTGCATTGGTACTAACATACGAAGCTGATAACGCCAAGCCGCCTCCAAAATCCTTTGTTAAACCTAGCTTCCAATCGGTGTAACTAATATTGTTATAGGTCTGGCCTGCTGGGCCTGCTGTGTTTGGCTGTCCAGCAACGTACTGGTATCCAACGTGTCCGTTTGCTGTCACACCCCAAAAACCAGTATCGTAATTTACCGTTAAATCTGGATAAAAAGATCCCTGACTGTTAGGCGTGCCAAAGAGTGTTGTGACTGCATAAGAGAATTTTAAAAAACCTGTTACAGGCCCAAGAGTGAAGTTTTGTGCTGCATATAACTCGGTAGTATTGGGGTTCAACATGTAACTTGAATTTAAGCCAGTTGAAGGATAGTAATACTGCAAAACACCGAAGTCCGATGCAAATCCTGGGGCGATGAGCTCCTTCTTAAAACCGCCATAAAAGTTCATTTCGATTGGCGCGGAAGATCCTGGATTTCCATCGCTAATCCAGCTAATTGAACTATTCCAGTTACCAATGTAAAAACCGCTCTCATGCGCGTAATCAAAACCACCCTGAATCGCGGGTTTGTAATTTGACTGTGTAATACCGCGGAAACGGTAGTCACTAACCACAGTAACGTTAGCGGTGACTGGGCTTGCCTCTGGTGCTGGCGTAGCCTGAGCAAACGCTGCTGGGGCAAAGAGTCCAGAGATTGCAGCAGCAATCGCGGTTTTTTGTAGTGTGTTCATGGGAATACTCCTGTTTTGAGGTTAAAAAAGGTAATTTCAAAAAATGTTTCAATCGCTTGAACCCATTGATGGCGATTCATGGATCCCATAGTGATCCGCGTGACCCTTCGGAAATTCGGTCTTTTCCCTCTTTTAAGGCATATGCACCAAAATAGAGCATTAAACAGCACCACTTTGGGTCATAACTGGGATTTAGGGGCAATTTGCCCTCATTTTTTAGGTCTTCGAGTCCCCTGAATTTCTGGGAGCTCCTAAAATGAAGCATTCACTCACCCTTAACGGACGCCATTCATGCAAAAGCCAGCCCAAATCCTCGAGCAAATTCAGCGCATCGCTGAGGAAATGCAAAGCAAAGTGGGTGACGCCATTCGCAATTCACCCGCTCAAGAGATTGAAAAGAATGTGCGGGCCATGATGAACCAAGGCTTTCAGAAAATGGATTTGGTCACGCGCGATGAATTTGAGTTGCAAGCCAAAGTGCTCTCTAAAACGCGTGAGAAATTAGAAGCGCTCGAGTTAAAAGTGGCTGAAATGGAAAAGCATCGCGTCTAGTTTTACAGCCCATCCGCAACGATGGTCGCCGGAAAGTATTTCGGTGACAGCAAGAACCAAGCAAATGCAATTGCTTGCGCAATCAAAAACACACCCAGTGCGACATCAAATGCGCCAGCATGCGACCAGCCTGCGGCAATTCCTAAATCAACTAAATAGCCAATTCCCCACTGCACAATAAATGCCCCAACAAACAGGGATAAGTTATATGTAGTGCTCACACGCCCCGAGTAGGCTTTTGGAAAGTAGGTGACGATTAAGCTTTGTGCCAGCACATAGGAAGCGCATGCTACTGCCACCAGATACCACCAAGCCCATCCCCACGGACCGCGCCAATAAAATGCGCAGGCTTGCAACATGATCGATGCGCCCACCATCCACGTCATATAGCGCATAGTATCGATGCCAATCTTGGCCAGTTTCGGCAAGATCCATGCATTCGTTAAATAGGCGCAGAGCAATACCGCATTAAAACCAAATAAGATTTGTGCAGCAGTGGTGGCACTGTAATCCATCACTTGAATTAACCATGGACCAAACCACAGGGTTTGAATCGCAATAAATCCACCGTAGCAAAAAATACCGAGTGGCAGGATCCGCCAAAAAAAAGCATTCGTCATAAT
>JAIXPY010000146.1 GCA_027486025.1 Burkholderiaceae bacterium | reverse complement strand
TTGATGTGCTGCAAACGGGAGGTTAAGGGGCCATCAGGCACCTTAATGCTTAAAAACTCGAGGTGCTCAGCATAGTTAGGGCTAGCAACGCTATAGGCCCTAGCCAAAGGCCTGCCATCTACTTCTAGGCCAATCATTAAGAAATGACCATTACGAAAGCGCAGGCCTTGATTGCGGGTAGTCGTAAAGCTAAACAGGGTATCGTTCCAGTGGTGAATCGAGAGAACGGTTTCGGTGTTGTAGGTAGCCATGATTTGGGTTGGTTGAAAGACAGATCGAGCTTGCTAGGTAAATCGCAGCAGATTCATTACTTATCTTGGTACTGAGAATTACTCAATCCTCAATTTCAAAGTAAGTATTTTGCTTACGATACTCACAACTAACATCATGATTCTCTAGTTTGCCATTGATATCAGTAGTCAAAATCTTGCAAAACTGGCAACGATACTCATATAACTTACCATCCACTTTTTCTTGTGGGTATTGAATGTGTAAGGTTTGGGGGTAAAAAGGCATAACTAAATCTTTCTATACAATTTAAATAATGAAAGCACTCATTTTTTTTGGGCATGGAGCGCGCGATGTGCGTTGGCGGGAACCCTTTGATTGCCTCAAGCGAATGTGGCAAGAAGAATTCCCAGATATTCCAGTTGAATTGGCATTTTTGGAATTAATGCAGCCCAGCTTAGTCATGGCGATTGGTTTATGTCGAGATCAAGGGGCAAACAACATTCAAATTGTTCCCGTCTTTTTTGGTCAAGGCGGTCATTTGCGTGAAGATTTTCCCAGGCTGCTGCAGGATGCTAGAGCGCAATTTCCCGATTTGCATTTAAGCGCTTCTCCTGCGGTTGGCGAGAGCAAAGCTGTCTTGCAGGCCATTATTCAATTTAGTGCTGGTACGCTCAGCTAGGGCCTCACCGATTAATATCAGTAATGGCTCATCACTTTGCTGCCAGCTTGAATCTCCTGAATCAGGATCAGTATTTACATTTGCTAAGTCCAATAAAGTTAAAGACCAATTGCGTTCACGTTTAGTGCTGATGGATTCGAGAATATGTACTGGCGTTGATGCTGCCCTGCCCTGCTCTAGCAATTGTGTGGCAATCGAACTGGCATGGCTTCTGCCCATGTAGTAGACCAGAGTATCTGCCGTTGGCTTTTCAAATAGCTGTCTTGCGTTACTGGCCTCACCTATAGCCTTAGCATGCGTTATAAAAGCAACGCTACGCGAGACCCCCCTTAAAGTTAAGGACCTTCCCAAACTAGCAGCACCTGCAAGCGCAGAAGTAATCCCCGGCACGATCTCATATGCAATCCCAGCCTCTTCCAGTGCCGATAACTCCTCATCCGCCCTGCCGAATAACATGGGGTCCCCGCCCTTAAGACGAACAACCGTAGTATATTTTTGTGCCGCGTCCACGAGCCTCTTGTTAATAAAGCGTTGTGAGGTCGATAATTTTCCGCAGCGCTTACCAACTGCAATTTGTTTGGCTTGTGGGCATAACGCCAACAACTCGGGCTCCACTAGAGCATCATGCAAAACCACATCCGCTTTAGCAAGAAGTGCTGCACCCCGCACGGTAATCAAATCGACCGCTCCAGGCCCTGCCCCAACAAGATACACCTTACCCAATTCACTCATCCCGCAACCGCTTCTTTGGTGGGTGTAATCGTTCGGGAATAGCGCCAACTGTCTTGCATGCGGACACTAAATTGCTCAAATTGAGTTAATGCAAGCTGATGATCTTGATCGCTACGTAAGACAAAATGATCAAAACCGACCCGCGCAAGTTGAAATAACTGATCAACCAATACATCGCCAATCGCCCAGATCGGGCCACCCCATGCCAGGCGCTCCCGAAGCAATGCAGCAGTACTGTATCCACGGCCATCCCGAAAGATGGAGAAATGCACCGCTACTATAGGCCAAATTTTTTGACCCGCATGAATCAATTGTTTGTATTTCAACACATCATCCGTCGCCGAAAACCAAACACCAATCTCACCTGCCAAGGCTAGCGTAATTAAGTCTGGGTCTTCGCTATGTAAAACCCAATACGTAAATGGAATTATTTGTTTACCCTGCGGAACATCATCATCGCTTTCCTTGGGATGCCAAATCTGCCATTCTGTTTTAGTCAGCGCAGGGCTTTGAGAACGGGGGTAACTGATTACTCGCGTCATGAGCTTGCCCCTACTTTCTCATCATGTGCATAAGCAGCTTTTTTAAATGGCTCCAAGCCCAAGCGCCTAACCGCCTGAATAAACTGTTCACCTTCTTGGCGTTGTTGAATGTAAACAGTGATAAGACGATCAATGACATCAGGGATTTCTCCGGCCAAAAAGGCTCGCCCAATTACTTTACCAATGGCCGCCTCATAGCCTCGGGCGCCGCCTAAGGTAATCTGAAACCACTCTTCGCCATCCTTATCGACCCCTAAGATCCCGATATTCCCCACATGGTGATGTCCACACGAATTAATGCAGCCTGAGATATTGATTGATATCTCACCAATATCGTGCAAGTAATCTAGGTGATCAAACTGCTCCTGAATGGCTTTGGCAATCGGAATTGATTTGGCATTGGCTAGTGAACAGAAGTCTCCTCCTGGGCAAGCGATGATATCCGTGAGTAAGCCAATATTGCTCAACGCCAGCCCCAGCCCTTTGGCTTCTCGCCACAACTCAATTAGTCGATTGGTTTCTACATCAGCAAGCACTAAATTTTGCTCGTGGGTAACACGCAGTTCGCCAAAACTATAGCGATCGGCTAAATTGGCAATCGCGCTCATTTGCTCAGCGGTGGCATCGCCTGGCGCATGGGTGCCATGTGGCTTTAAGGAAAGAATCGCGCTGCTGTAGCCAGGAGTTTGATGCTCCCGTACATTACGTTCGAGCCAGCGCAAAAATGCAATACGCTCTTGAACATCGATTTGCAAAGCCAGCTCTTCAAAAGACCGTTTTGGTAAATGTTTATAGGGTGGCTTTGTAAAGTGTTGCGCAACACGCTGCCAATCATCTTCGGACCATGGCGCATAAGTCAATTGCGTATGCGTCCATTCCTCTTCGACTTGTCTGGCAAACTCCGCTACCCCAAGCGCTTTAATCAGAATCTTGATACGGGCTTTATAAATGTTGTCGCGCCGACCATGCAGGTTATAAACCCGCAATAGCGCTGTCAAATATGCCGGTAGGTCATGCCAAGGTAAATCAGTTTTAATGAGTTCGGCCAACATGGGGGTGCGCCCCATGCCACCTCCAGCATAGATACTGGCAAGCAATGGCCCATCTATTGCTTGCTTTAGCTCAATCCCCACATCGTGGCATAGCAATACGGTACGATCTTCCATGGCCCCATTGACTGCAATCTTGAATTTACGGGGTAAGAATGCAAACTCAGGATGCAAGGTCGACCATTGGCGCAAGAGCTCACAGATAGGCCGGGGATCAACGTACTCATCAGCCGCTACCCCAGCAAATGGATCGCTTGTGATGTTACGAATGCAATTACCCGAGGTTTGAATAGCATGCATTTGGACTGCTGCAAGCTCCTCCAGAATCAATGGGGCTTCTTGTAAATCAATCCAATTGAATTGAATATTCTGACGAGTGGTGAAATGGCCATACCCGCGGTCATAATTCTTGGCAATCTTTGCGAGAGTTCGTAGCTGGGTCGAGCTGAGCATTCCATAAGGGATGGCGACCCGCAGCATATAAGCGTGGCGCTGCAAGTACAAACCATTCTGGAGCCGAAGGGGTTTGAATTCCTCTTCGGAAATTTGATGCTTTAGGCGACGTATTACCTGACCTGCAAATTGAGCGCTTCGTTCTTGAACTAGGGACTGGTCGACATCATCGTATTTGTACATTCGGATGATTTTGATGAAATATTATTATTTCTCAAAATAATAAAAAGCAATTTGTATATATGATTTTTGATATATATAACTATCCTGAACTTTGTATGTACTTTCCAGACGCTTCTAGAGTGTTTTTTCTCTGTTAATCCGTAGGTCCCTGGTTCGAGCCCAGGTCGAGGAGCCAAATTCATCAAAAGCCCCTTTATAAAATAAGGTGCTTTTTACTTTACATCTTTAATGTAATATTTAATTTACACTACTGATGTGAGGTAAAAATGATGACCGATACGACTTTTATCAGCCTTTTCATAGTCTTTGGCGCCTGTTTTGGCTTTGTGACGTTTTCACAGCGACACTTGTTTAGTGAGGGGCCTCACACGGCAAAAGAGTTGGATGGAAATCCATTTTTTGAAAGTCGCATTTTTTGGGTCCTGCTTTGCGCGATGCTCTGGCCGATCATGGCACTCACCCGAATCCATACTGCTTGGTTACTGAACAAACGCAGAAAGCTTGCTCAAAAAGCAGTTGTGCATTGATTCTCTAGAGTTGTAGAAGCTAGTCTTTTTTAATCAGGTATATGCTCGCTCTGCGAGCATCTTTCGTGCCACCGTCTCTGCAATCAACATAACCGGGGCATTGGTATTGCCAGAAGTAATGCAGGGCATGGCGGATGCATCAATCACGCGTAGGCGAGCTACGCCCCTCACTCGGCATTCTGAATCAAGCACGGTATGGGGATTTTTTGCTTTGCCGTATTGGTCCACCTTGCCCATGGCACAGGTGCTAACGGGATGAAAGATAGTAGTACCTAAATTTCTCGCTGCCTCTTCTAAGTCCTGGTCACTTTGAATATCCAATCCTGGCAGTACTTCTTTTGGACTAAAGGGCTGAAGCGCTGGGCTAGCCATAATGTTGCGAGTGAGTCTTAGGCTGGCAACGGCCACCGCCATATCATCAGCAGTAGATAAGTAGTTACACTGAATCTGTGGATCTTGCAGCGGGTCCGCTGATACTGCCCTAACCGAACCACGTGAACTGGGTCGTAAATTGCATACGCTTGGCGTAATCGCATTAAACGGGTGCAGTGGCTCTCCAAATTTAGGCAATGAAAGAGGCTGCACATGCCATTCAATATTGGCACTGGCTTGACTAGGGTCGCTCTTGGTAAATGCACCCAAGGTAGATGGCGGCATGGTTAATGGGCCAGTGCGCTTAAAAACATATTCGAGGCCCATGCCAATTCGGGTTAGCCAATTCTTATAGATTGTGTTGACGGTTTTACAGTTGTCTACCTGATAAACCGTCCGAATTTGCAAATGATCTTGCAGATTTTCGCCAACGCCGGGGAGCTCGACCTGGGTTTTAACGCCGATACTATCAAGATGGGTCCTCGACCCGATGCCTGATATCTGCAGCAGCTGGGGTGATCCGATTGATCCAGCAGAGAGGATAACCTGGTCTTGGGCCAGGGCTGTTTTGCGAACGCCATCGTGCAAAAAATCCAATCCATATACTTCCGTTTGGGCGCCATGCCATGCTGATTGCGTTAAGCGATGTTGATTTAAGCTTGCGGCAGTAATGGGGCGCAGTTTTAATTGCAGCACCTGGGCTTTAGTCAGTATGGTGAGGTTCGGCCGTTGCCGAATGGGATGCAAGTAAGCATCGGCCATTGACCAACGCTCTCCCCGCTTTTGGGTCATCTGAAAGTAAGCGCAGCCCTCGTTATCGCCCCGATTGAACTCCTCAATCTTGGGTATCCCTTGCTCTTGGGCTGCCTCGCGCCATGCATCCAGAATGTCCCATTGAACACGGGGCCGCTCCACTCTCATCTCACCTGAGTCGCCGTGCCATGCGTTGGCACCCGCATAGTAATCTTCGAGCGATTTATAGGTCTCAAGGGTTTGATCCCACTGCCATATCGGATCGCCCGTGAGCTCTGCCCAGCGCGCATAATCGCTCGCCTGCCCGCGCATATAAATCATGGCGTTGATGGACGATGACCCACCGATGCCCTTACCTCTGGCGTAATGAATCGAACGTTGATTTAAACCCGGATCAGTCTCTGTTTTAAAACACCAATCGGTTCGTTGATTGTTAATCGTAAATAAATAACCAACGGGCACCTTGATCCAAAACCAATCATCCTCACCGCCTGCTTCAAGTAATAGCACCCGGTGCTTTGGGTCGGCAGAGAGACGGTTGGCCAAAAGACAGCCCGCACTGCCGGCTCCGACAATGATGGTGTCAAATTCCAGTGGTGAGGCAGATGAAGTCATTGAATAATGAGGTGAGATTAGTCAAAAAATCGTGGCGGTCACGTATCGAGCGAAGATTGAATCAAATCCACTGACCTATTTGATGATGGACAAAAGGCTACTGTAATCGTCACGCCACAAATTAAACTCTTTTGGAGTTTCAATTCCCTCGGCATTGACGAATTGAATATCCCGAAACGCTTTTTTGTCTTTACTAATCAGGGCCCACTCCGACCGGTAGCCCACTTTGGTTTCTGAAGCAGCAAAGCGCACTACCTTCACATCTTGATCAAAAGCGTTGCTAGCAGTTTTGACTACCGGCTTTAAATCTAAAAAGCGATTGGTTATGTGCAGCGCCAGGATACCATCGCTCTTTAAATGCCTAAAGTATTGTCTAAATGCTTCCTTGGTCAACAAATGAATCGGCACAGAATCGCCTGAGAAGGCATCAATCACCAGCACATCAAATTGTTGATTAGGCTCTTGCTCCAATCGTAAACGCGCGTCACCTAAAACATGGTCGATGCTGGCGGCGCTATTGGATAAAAACGTAAAGTACTTTTGAGCAGCATCAATGACGTCCGGATTAATCTCATAAAAGCGATACACATCGCCTTTGCGTGCGTACCCAGCTAGGGTGCCAACGCCCAAGCCCACCACGCCCACTTTAATTGGCTCACTGGCTTGGGACTTGATTACGATGGCCTGACCCACCCCACTCTCGCGCACATAATATGTCGTGGGCTCTTGAGCTTTAGCGGGATCTGTAAACTGACTGCCATGGCTAATTTGGCCATGCTGCATGGTTTTATAACCTCGGGCCTCATCAACATAGACTTTGAGGGTGCCATAAAAATTACGTTGCGTTAACTCAATGCCAGCGATGTCATGCGAATGATCGTCAATGCGAATCATACCAATGAGGGCCAAAAAGGAGGCAATGCCGGCGGCGGTCGTTAACTTGAGTTGCTTCGTTTTGAACCGGGTGTTGGATAAAAATACCAATGCAACCACAATGCCAGTTAATACGATACCAATGAATAGCTCATAATTTTCAGTGAACCAATATGGCGCAATAATACCCACAAAGAAACCGCCCATCACACCGCCAACGGCCAGCATGAGGTAATACGTAGTCAGGTAACGTGAATTGGGCTGCTGGAATGCCAGCTCTCCGTGGCAAACCATACAAACCACAAAGAATGAAAATAAATTAACCCCAGTCGAAATCATCACTGGCAGCTCATTTAAGCCAAGGGTGGGGAGATAAGCCAAGATGAATAGCGATACAACAAGCAAGGGCAAGAAAAGCCTGCGCTTATACCAGCCACTCCCCTCAAAGCAGATAATGAAGGACAGCAGGTATAGGGCTAAGGGAGCAACCCAGATCATCGGAACTGGGGCAATGTTTTCAGTTAAGAAACTGGTATCGGCCACCATCAGGATCGAGGGGCATGCTGCCAATAGGATCCAAGTGAGTAAATGGAGTGCGGTGGGCGCCGGCGCATTGCCTTTTTCTGACTCTACCAGGGCGACGCTATTGCGATTGCGCCATGCCAAAAGGCCGCAGGTCAAAACAAAAATCACATACAAGCCTGACCAGCAATACGATTGCCACTGGGTTGGCAGCATGGGCTCAAAGGCAATTGGATACGCCAGTAAAGCCAGCATCGATCCAAAGTTAGATAAAGCAAATAAGCGATATGGAATGCCGCCCGTCCGCTCACGCGCAAACCAAGCTTGGATCAGCGGGCCGGTCGTCGATAGCACAAAATAAGGCAAACCAATGGAAGCAAATAACAGACCCAGAATTTGCAGCGTAGGATTTTCACTACCGGTGGGCTTCCATAACTCACTAGCAGCTAGTGGCAGCAATGACAAACTAATTAATAGCAATGCGATGTGCAGCATACTCTGCCGATACGGACTGAGCGCCTTCACAATCCAATGCGAGTAGATATAACCAAACAATAAAGTGGCCTGGAAAAACAGCATGCAGGTTGTCCAAACCGATGCGGAGCCGCCAAACCATGGCAGGATCATTTTTCCAATCAGGGGCTGAACTTGAAATAATAAAAATGCACTCAAAAAGATAGTGAGCCCGTATTGAAAAGTCAGTCGTACGTTGTATTTCATGTTGTTATAGTTTTATGAAGGTTTGGTATTTTTTTAATGCAATGGCGTGGTATTGCGTTTCGTATTCTGCAGCAACCTGCGCCCATGGCCGCAGATATCCTGCCAAGGGCTGTGTATTCCGGAGTAACGTATCTCCGGCTTGGACCCATTCACTAACTGAATGTTGGATAGATAGAACCGTGCCACGATCTTCGGATACGTCCACTGCGGCCCCACAGGCATCGGATACTAATACCGGCACATGGCAGGCCATGGCCTCCGCAATGACCATGCCATAAGCCTCACTGGACGCTGGGTGAATCAGCAAATCAAGCTCCTGAAAAAAAGTCTCGCTGGATTGCCAGCCCAAAAACGCAATCGCGCCAGGATAATTGCGGCACTGATCGGCTACCTCGGCCTGCTCTGGGCCGAGCACGACGAGACGCAAATGAGGGCGGCGCTTTTGTAACTGCGTGGCGATTTGCATAAAAAGGGTAAAACCCTTACGGCCCCACTCTTTTCCAATAAAACCAATCGTGCCACCATCCGAGGGGGCGATGCGTTGTGGCCGCTGTGGCATGGCCACGACACCTGGAGTAATTGGAGAGGTGATTTGATTCACCACCGAAGGGTAATACTTCAAAATCGCCTTGGCAATGACTGCGGAGACGGGAACAATACAAACAGCAGGATTTGGCAGTACACCAAGCTCACGTGCCTCCATTCGCAAATAAGCCCATACCCGAATCGATAGTCGACGCCAAATGGATTTGTCTTTTATTCCAGCAAACGGCATCGAATGAAAGGTAGTGAGATCATGGCTGATGCAACGTTCGTGGCTATGCACAATGCACTGACCTTGAATTGATTGAACTACAGCCTCTACTTTATTTGCAAAACGCCAATATAAAATCCAACGTGGCTTTGATGGCAATAAACCCGTTTCAATGACCTCAATATTATTAGCGACGGTCACTGCATGGGATTGTTCGCAAACAATGGTGACGCGGTAATTGTGCTCGGCTAGTGCATGGCTTAAATGCCAAACATAAGACTCCATACCGCCCACAGGACCCCAGTTACGGACGACCTGAATAATATGCTGGCAAGTAGGTGCGTGCTGGGGTGGGTTGAGGCCGGTTTGCATGGCTCAGATCATACACTTTGAAGACGGCAACCAAGCCTTTCATACTTGCATGCAAAATCACCTCTTTAAGCCCTTACTACTAGGCCAAATGCCCTACCTTGACATAAATTAGAGCGCCCTCTTCTTTAGTGAAAGGGGCATGTTTGCTATAACGGGGACTGCGTATCCAGCTTCCCTTGGGATAGGCCCCAAACTCATCATGAAATACGCCATCCAGGACGTATATTTCCTCGCCGCCCGGATGCACATGGGGGTTAAATACGGTATTGGGAGCCCAGTGCACTAAAGCCGTACTGATGCCCTGATATTCATGCAAGGGCATCACCGATAGCCCAGGCACTAACCCAGGATACCAATCGCTAGTTCTCGTATTAATGCGGAGCTCTTGGCTATCTGTCTGATCAAACTGCCGTAACTTTACAAACAAGGTACAGCCATCCTTTGAAAAAGGGGCGTGCTGACTACCAGGCGGATTACGCAAATACATCCCAGCAGAATAATCACCCTGCTCGTCTGAAAAGCAGCCGTCAAGCACCAAAATCTCTTCGCCCCCATCGTGGGCATGCTGCGCAAATGATGTGCCGGGTTCGTACCGAACAATCGAGCTTGCGCGTGCCACCTCATCACCTACGCGATCGAGGTATTTGCGCATTACTCCAGCTGCAGGCGAGGCTTGCCATACCAACTCCTCCGTATGCAAAACAATGCGTTCGCCAAAATTACTGTGAATCTCCATCCCTGAAGGATAAATCAAAGCCATCGACCAGCAAGAAGATCGTTACAATTTGGCAATGATGAGCCCTAATTCCCCCGCAAAAGAGGCCAAAGAAAGCCTTCGTCACCGGATTAAGGATGAATTTATTCAGGCTGCGCTCTTGACCCTGTATTTTGCTACCTGGTTTTGTGCCATCGCTTTTTTTTCGTTTGCGCTCCTGCGCGAGGAAGCAATATCAATTACCCCCTTTGGTCTAGCTATCATTAAGGCGGCTTTATGCGCTAAATTCATGATGATTGGTAAAGCAATTTTTCCATTGCGCGTGGAAGCCAATCGCGGCCTCATCAAATCGATCTTCTGGCATTCCATCGTCTACCTTGGCATCGTGATTGCGCTGAGCTTTGCCGAATCCGGAATCGATGGTCTTCTGCATGGCAAATCATTTATCGAGTCAGTTTCTTCATTTGGGCATGGCGACCCAATTTATATTGCTGCCCTCTGCATAATGTATTGGCTTATTCTTTGGCCTTATTTGATTGTGCTTGGACTAAACCAATCGATAGGCAATGCCGCAGTAAATGCAATTCTCTTTGGGTCTAAACCCAGGTAATGCGATTAAAAGCAAAGTTTGACATCTGTTTTTTTCTGTACCTCTAAAAGAAATCAGGATCGCATTACGATCCTGATTTTCTTGATTTCTTACCTCTAGCGTATTACATCACCAGCCAATTGCTTTAGGTAGCCACAAGGAAATCTGTGGGTAGTAAAACACCAAGAATAAGGCCACACCCTGCATAACGATAAATGGAATGACGCCTTTATACAGATGCTTGATCTTCACCTCCGGTGGCGCTACTCCTTTAAGATAAAACAGGGCCCAGCCGAATGGTGGCGTTAGAAATGATGACTGTAAACACACCGTGATCATCATGGCAATCCAAACAGGATCGGCACCTTGCGCAATGAGTACCGGCAAGAAAAGTGGAACGGCAATATAGCTAATCTCAATCCACTCAATGAAGAAACCCAGAATAAAAATCAGCAGCAACATAAACCAAATATCGCTATTGACGCCGCCCGGAATCACCTCAAACATGCCAGCAATCAATTCTTCGCCATTTAAGCCGCGGAACGAGAGTGCAAAGACTTGCGCGCAGATCAAAATAAACATCATGATGGCACTAATTTTGGTTGTATCTAATGCAACCAATTTCAACTTAGCCCATGAAAAGCGCCCAGAAAAAATGGTGACGATAACACCGCCAATAGCGCCCATCGCAGCCGCTTCGGTTGGGGCAGCTATACCCGCAACGATTGAGCCCAATACAGCGACGACCAACATAATGGGTGGCACAACCACTTTCCAGAAGCGGATGGTGAGCTCCTTACCGGAAACTCGGCTACGTTCTTCCTTGGGAATGGGCGGCATTAAGTCGGGCTTAAGCCATCCCAAAATCAGAATGAAAACGATGTAGACAACCACCAACATCATTCCGGGACCTACTGCGGCAGCAAACAATGTTCCCACAGACAGCTGCATGATGTCGGAGAGCAAAATCAAAATCAAACTGGGTGGAATGATCTGCCCTAAAGTGCCAGACGCACAAATTGCACCGCACGCAATGCTTTTGTCGTAGCCCCGCCGAATCAATGTTGGTAAGGTCAATAAACCCAAGGTAATCACAGTTGCGCCGACAATACCAGTCGTAGCGCCCATTAAAGCGCCAAATAGAATGATGCCAACCGCCATGCCTCCCTTAACGCCACCGGCGACGTGCCCAATGACGTCCAACAAATCATCTGCTAGTCCAGATTTTTCTAGCGTAATGCCCATAAAGATAAATAAGGGAATGGCAAGCCACTGATAGCCCGCCACCACACCAAAGACTCGCGCCGGCAAGAGATTAAATAGGACTGGCCCAAAACCCAGATAACCGAACACAAAACCAACGGTTGCCAGGGAAATTGCTACCGGTACGCCGATCATTAGCATGACAAAAAAGCCAATGAGCATAAAGATAGCCATGGTTTGCATATCAAACATGATTGCCCTCGCCTTTTGATTGGTAATTCACAATCACGCGGCAAAACTCACCAACACCTTGCAGCGCTAGAAGAGAGAAACCAATTGGAATGAGCGCCTTCACCATCCAGCGGTATGGAATACCGCCAGGGTCAGGGGACATTTCCCCAATCGAAAACGATTGATTAACGTACTTGATTGATAGCAATATAAAAAAGATTGCCACAAAGACGGTTAATGTTGCTGACAAAAGGTCAACATACAGCTTTGTTTTAGGCTTGTAATTTGCATAAAACAGATCAACTCGGACATTGTCACCGCGGAGTAATGCATAACTCATGCCGAATAAAATCAATGCTGCTAAAAGATGCCATTCAAGTTCCTGAGCCCAAACGGTCCCCAGGCTCATGCTGTACCTCAGTGTTACGTTGATGACTATCAAGCCCACAATGGCAAGGGCCACATACGACGTGGCCCTGCCAATGTGATCAAGTAAGCCTTCAATACGCCCTGCGATTGTATTTAAGGACTTTTGCACACGAATTCCTAACTCAAAGAATAAAAAAGAAGATTAGCCGCGAACTTTGCTGTGGTACGTAGCCTCACTGTATGAAGCCCAAGTGTCATAGTTCCGCTTAAAGGCGAAATACGAGTCGTGAACTTTCTTTGTCATTGGGTCAGCTGCTGCGGCAGCATCCAAAATCTTCTTTGTTTCAGCGCGCATTGCAGCTACAACTGAATCTGGTAGTGGCAGTGCAGTGACGCCCTGCTTTTTAACCAAGTCCTCCATTGCCTCTGCGTTATTACGCTGGCACCATGCCTCGCCAATCACATTGCAAGCAGCAGATGCGTTTTGAACTACCGCCTGCAGATCTTTTGGCAATTTCTCCCATGCCGCTTTATTGATTAAAAGCTCAGAAGTGGTTGCGGGCTCATGCCAACCTGTGGTGTAGTAAAACTTGGCTGCTTTTTGCAAACCCAGGCGACGATCCTGGAATGGGCCCACGAACTCAGCAGCATCAATCACGCCACGCTCCAGCGCAGGGAAAATCTCACCGCCCGGAAGCACCTTCACATCGACACCAAGATTAGCGTAGACCTTACCGGCAAGACCAGGGATGCGCATCTTCAAGCCTTTTAAGTCTGCTACGGTGTTGATTTTCTTCTTAAACCAACCGGTCATTTGCACGCCAGTATTGCCACAAGGCATTGCAACCATGCCAAATGGGGCATATGTCTCATTCCAGAGATCAATACCGCCGCCGTCATACAGCCAGCCATTCATGCCCTGAAAGTTCAGACCAAATGGCACAGCAGTGAAGTATTGCGCGGCAGCTGTTTTACCAGTCCAAAAGTAGCTATTAGCGTGGTTCATTTCGACGGTGCCTGAACGCACTGCATCAAAACCCTCAAATGCTGGAATTAACTCTCCCGCACCAAAGACTTGAATCTTGAGGCGCCCATTGGACATATCGCTGATGCGCTTAGCAAGGTCTGTTGCACTACCAGGACCATCCATATAGAAAGGCGAGCCTTTAGGATAGGCGCTGGTCATTTTCCAATTAAAGGTTTGTGCTGACTGCGCACGCACAATGGCTGGAGCTCCGAGAGCAACACCGGCAACTCCTGCACCAATACCGGTACTCAAAAACTTACGGCGGTTTGTTTTCATAATTGACTCCTCCTAAAAAAATACTAACGACACACATTGGGTTAAAACTTGATGCACATCAAGTTTTTTGGAATGACTTGTGCGCATTACAAGCTAACAAGTCTTTTTTTGCCACATTATCAATGTAGTGCATGGCTCTACCTATGAACTCAGGACATTCCCTAATGCAGTGCATGAACTGCACTTTTTTTGGGATGATTCTGACTCATGCTTCAATTTGGTGATCAAAAGAATCTAAACTACTGGTTTTAATTTAGTGGTTAACCGCAATTAAGGAAATACAAAACAATGCAAGCAAAATGGGGTATTCAAGGAATGGCGGTAGCGCCACACTCACTCGCGTCTGAGTCGGCACTAGCGGTGTTGCGCGAAGGTGGCAATGCGCTGGAAGCCATGATTTCAGCGGCAGCAACCATTGCTGTGGTCTATCCCCACATGAACTCGATTGGCGGTGACTCGTTTTGGGTCATTCATGCACCAGGCAAAGCCATGGGCGGTATCGATGCCTGCGGCTCATCGGCTGGACTTGCGACAAAGAAATGGTATGCCGACCAAGGTATCACTAAAGCCATTCCCTTTCGCGGCCCAGTAGCAGCCAATACGGTTGCTGGAACCATTTCAGGCTGGGGCGCTGCACATGCCCTATCTAAGAAAGGCTTGGGTGGCAAGCTGCCCTTATCGCGCCTGCTACAAGATGCGATTCATTACGCTGAAGCAGGCGTTCCAGTTACGCTCAGCCAATCCAGCTTGACTGAAAAAAAGCGTCCCGAGCTGTCATCCATTCCGGGCTTTGCTGAAACCTTTTTAGTGAACGGAAAAAGTCCAGAAGTCGGTAGCATTTTTAAGCAAGGCAGGCTTGCAGCTACTCTGCGGCAGATTGCAAAAAAAGGAACCGACGACTATTACCGCGGTGAACTCGCTGAATTACTCGCCAAGGAATTGACGGCCATTGGCAGTCCATTGCGCTTAGCCGACTTGCAGCGCCATCAGGCAAAGCTAATTGACCCACTGGAACTCAAACACAGCTTAGGCAATGTCTACAACATGACGCCGCCAACTCAGGGGGTGGTTTCATTGATGATCTTGGGCATTCTGGACCAGCTCAATTTAAAACGATTTGATGTCGACAGCGCTGAATACGTTCACCATTGCGTAGAAGCAACCAAGCAAGCATTTAAAGTACGCGATCAACATGTGACGGATCCGGCCTATATGTCACATCATGCTCAGCACTTTTTAAGCCCTGATTTTTTAAAGAACTTAGCGTCGAAGGTGGATGGTCAGAAAGCCCTGCCTTGGGGTGCTGGCCGAGGCCCAGCCGATACTATTTGGATGGGCGTAGTGGATGGCGAAGGCCGATGCGTCTCCTTCATACAAAGTATTTATCACGAGTTTGGCGCTGGCATTGTGCTGCCCAAATCCGGCGTGAACTGGCAAAACCGAGGTTGCAGTTTTTCACTGGATCCACACAACCTCAATACGCTGGAACCCCATCGCAAACCGTTTCACACCCTCAACCCTGCGCTGGCACTGTTTAAAGACGGCCGATCGATGGTCTACGGCACGATGGGCGGCGATGGTCAACCGCAAACCCAATGCGCTGTATTTACGCGCACCGCAACCTACGGCCTCAATCCACAGGATGCCATCAGCAGGCCGCGCTGGTTACTCGGCAGAACCTGGGGTCAAACCAGTGACAGCCTAAAACTAGAATCCCGCTTTGATGACAAGGTGGTATCTCAGCTTGCTGCCATGGGTCACGATATTGAAATGCTCGCCGATTTTGATGAGACAGTAGGCCATGCCGGTTGCATCATTCGAGAGCCATCCGGCGTATTACGTGGCGGCTGGGATCCTCGCAGTGATGGCTCGGTTGCCGCCTTTTAGATTAGCAGCGCTACTTCAATAGACCCAAGGGATGAGTTTGCGCACTCGCCCTTGGTAGTCGGCATAAGTAGAAAAACGCTCTACTAACCACCGCTCTTCTTTGCGGGATTTGATATCAAAGAAGATGGCAATAACGATTACGTACAACCAAACTAAAGCGGATTGCTGAAGTACTCCCCAGCCAATCGATAAGAGAATCACTCCAAAATAAATTGGGTGCCTTACCAAACAATATAAGCCACTCTGTATTAATTCGGCATTTTGTTTTGGCCTTGGCAACGGCGTTAAATTTTTACCTAGATTGACTGCTGCTATCAGCGCAATGACGGTGCCGAGAGTAAAAATACCGTAGCCGCACCACAACAGCAAACCCTTAGGTACCTCGATGCTGGTATCTGGGTTTAAATGAGTCGGCCCAAAAAAAAGAATCCCCAGCAAAATCGCTTGCACCACAACAAAACCAACACCACTACCTTGAGGTGCTTGCGTTTTGGGGGCCATCGCTAAACGTACTCGGCTACTTCAACTAAATTACCGTCGGGATCACGCAAATAAACGGAACGGATCGGACCCAAAGCGCCCCTTCGAGAAACTGGGCCAACATCAATTGGGATTTGCTGTGCTTTGAGGTGCTGAATAAAGTCATCCAATGGCACTGATGCAATCAAGCAAAAATCACCGGAGCCAATCGTCGGAATGCGGGCTTTGGTAGGCGTTTCTGTATTGCGGTCTTGCAAATTAATTTTCAATTGACCAAATAGCAAAGCATGGCGCGGTTGACCTTCCGGCCCCCTAAAAAACTCACGCTCAAAACCAAAGGCTTTTTCATAAAACTGGGTAGTCACTTCAATGTCGGTGACAGTTAAAACAATATGGTCAATGCGGTCAATCAAGGTATTCAAGGGATACTCCTGTAATGGGATTTGCTTAGGGTAGGAAGGCGCCATCGGCCTCAAAGGCTTTGAGCGCTTCGCCCGTTATGCCAATTTCGGCTAAAACTGAATTGGTATGTTCACCCAATAGGGGTGGGTGCATACGAACCTGTTGAGGTGTCCCGGACAACTTCACTGCAAAGCCAATATTGGGGACTTTACCTTCAATCGGATGATCAATTTCCATGCGCATTTGGCGGTGCTTGCCATGCTCACTCTCGAATGCTTCGGGATAAGTGTTGATTGGACCAGCCGGAATACCTTCGGCCAGCAATAGATCGACCCACTCTGCTCCGGTTTTAGTGATGAAGGTTTTTTCAAGCTCGGTGACCAGTTCTTCACGGTTTGCAAGACGTAATGGGTTCGTCATGAAGCGAGTGTCACTCATAAGATCAGGTCGGTTTATTTTCTCGCACAGCAAAGCCCACAGCTTTTGATTCGTGGCGCCCATCACAAAGTAGCCATCGGATGCTTTCATGGCTTGGTATGGTGCGCTCATGTGATTGGCGGTTCCCAGCTTGTAGGGCTCCACTCCGGTTCCCCAATACTGCGAGGTATCCCAAATGGAAAACGCCAATGCCGCATCAAATAATGAGGCATCAATGAACTGCCCTTCCCCGGTATTTTTCTTACCAATGTGCGCTGCCAAAATAGCATAGACAGCAAAGAGTGCGCAGCCAATATCGGCAACTGGGACGCCTGCCTTTACGGGCGGGCCATCGGGATAGCCGGTCACGCTCATGACGCCTGACATGGCTTGTGCCATTAAATCAAAACCGGGGCGCTCTGCCCAAGGGCCAGTTTGACCAAATCCTGAAATGCTGGCGTAAACCAAGCCAGGGTTAATGTCTTTTAAAACGGCATACTCAATTCCTAGCTTTTTCATGACTCCGGGGCGGTAGTTCTCAACCAAAATATCGGCAGTCTTGACTAGCTCAAAAAAGACCTGCTTGCCTGCTTTGCTTTTCAAATTGAGGGCCACGCTGCGCTTATTGCGATTCATGTTTAAAAAGCCCATGCTATCGGAGCCTTTCATTTTGAAACCCATAGCGCCCCGGGTTTGATCACCTGTTCCAGGAGGCTCAATCTTGATCACATCGGCGCCGAGGTCAGCCAATAGCATGCAGCAGTATGGTCCTGCCATCACTTGACTCACATCCAATACGCGCACTCCGGCAAGCGGCAGTGGTCGATTGGCAGCCTGCAGTGGCTTATTTACATGTTGCGTGGAATTTGTCATGGTCTCACTTACTTAAACCGGTTCTTTTATATTTAGAATGAACCAATCGTCTAATATAAATCATTTATGAACAATCCGGCCACACCCCCTTCCACCAACCGCAAGCTTGCTCAAGTCCTGTTTTCTGTAGAAAACAATGTGGCACACATTACCTTTGATCATGTGGCTGCGCGTAACGCTATGACCGTGGGGATGTATGAGCGTTTGCGCAGCATTTGCCTTGAAATTACCCAGACGCCCAGCATTCGGGTGGTGATTCTACGGGGCGCTGGCGGCCAATCGTTTGTGTCGGGTAGTGATATTGCCCAGTTCAGCAGCTTTACCAGTGGCACTGACGGCGTTGCCTATGAGGCATCGATTGATAGCTACTTTGCGCCTTTAATGGACTTGCCGATTCCGACCCTTGCTGTGGTGGAGGGCTTGGCTGTGGGTGGCGGCCTGGCGATTGCCAGTTGCTGTGATTTTCGGATTGCCACGCATGACGCCCGTTTTGGCGTCCCCATCGCCCGCACCCTCGGAAATTGCCTATCGGCCGGTAATATTGCTTGGCTGACCCATCACCTTGGCGTTGCTATCGTAAAGCGCATGCTGCTGTTGGCTGAACTTGTGCCAGCGAGCGAATTGCTCGCCAATGGCTTCATTCTCAAAACCTACACTGCCGAAGACATCAGCGGCGCCGCAAGTACTTTAGCAAGCAGGCTCAGCTCACTTGCGCCCGTGACACAGAAGGTTTCAAAAGCAACCATTCACCGCATACTGCGTAGCCAGCTACCGAATTGCGACGACTTGGTGCGGGAATGCTATGGCAGCGCTGACTTCAAAACCGGTGTAAATGCCTTTTTAAGCGGAATACCCCCCAAGTGGGAAGGTAAATAGATTTAGACTACCAGCCTGGTAAAAAAATCACATCGCCATGCTGGCCAGATAGTAAATGCCTTCTTTTTAATTGCGTAGCGATTTATGGCAAACCAAGTCGCCCCATCCTCGCTAGGGGTAAACCGCTATATGGTTCAGAAGAAAATCCATGAAAAATAGCCTTTTGTTACAAGAACAACACGGCGGAAGACCGCTAGCATGAGACAACAGCAACAATGAGCTACAAGGGTAAATTGACCTTTGTCACTTTTTTATTGTTGATTCTCAGCTAGACTGATTTTCGTTCAAAGAACTGCTGTACTGAATTACGATTGAGCCAATTTTTTTTAATGAAGAAGGAAGAAGAATAATGATCAAAAACGCATTGATTGAAAAGTTACTAAAGACCGCACTTTGCATGTCTTTGGTAACGGGGACTGCAGCAATTGCACAAGAATGGCCAGCTAAGACCATTACATTTCTGAATCCATTCCCAGCAGGCGGTGGTACTGATGCGTTCGCTCGCCCCTTAGCTGCCCAGTTAACCGAGCAACTTGGCAAGCAAGTGATTATTGATAACCGCGGCGGAGCTGGTGGTACCGTTGGTGCATCTGCTGCAGCGAAAGCAGCACCAGATGGCTATAACTGGTTTGTAGGCGCAACCCACCACACCATCGCCCCTTCCATGTATAAGAACTTGGATTACGACATTGAGAAGAGCTTTATTCCAGTAGCCATGCTTGCGAACGTACCTCAGGTTTTGGTTGTGAACCCACAAAAGGTGAGCGCCCGTAACGCGAAAGAATTTGTCGATCTGATGAAAAAGAATCCTGGCAAATATAACTTTGCGAGCGCAGGTAGCGGCACAGTTCACCATTTAGCGGGTGAGCTCTACAAAATTCAAACGGGTACCTTTATTACCCATATCCCATACCGCGGCGCAGGTCCTGCAATGAGCGATTTGTTAGCAGGTCAAGTGGATCTAGAGTTTGATGGCTTAGCAACGTCTGCCCCACAAATTAATGCAGGTAAATTGGTTGCGATTGCGGTTGCATCGAAGACTCGCAACGCCGCTATTCCAAATGTACCTACCTTTGTAGAAGCCGGCATGCCAGACTATATTGTGTCAACCTGGTATTCGCTGTTCGCCCCACGCGGCACACCAAAGCCCATCGTTGATAAAATGATTGCTGAAGTTCAAAAAGCGCTTAACACGCCAAAGCTCAAAGCAATCTGGGCCGCGAACGGCTCGGAAATTCCTAACCTTTACGGTGAAGAATTTGGCAAGCAAGTCAGTGCAGACGTCAAGCGCTGGTCAGCTGTTGTCGCAAAATCTGGCGCCAAGCTCGATTAATTCGATCTGGCCTCACTGAAAAAAGCCGCTGGATAAGCGGCTTTTTTCATGCCCGCTGTGCTATTCTATGTGCTGAGGTCTTATTGATCTCGTGCGCTCGAAGAGCCAGATCGCCTAGAAATGCTTAAGGGATCCATTTCTGAAAACGCCAGTCGTTTCAGCTCCATATCCTTCTTTCTGATTTCCTTATTTTGTTCTTCCTGTTTTCTTTTTTTGTTTTATTTTTGCATTGGTTTACATGTTATTCACAGAACTCGGTTTATCCGACCCCATCCTTTTAGCTATAAAAGAGCATGGCTATACCACCCCAACCCCGATTCAAAGCCAATCGATCCCTGCGGTTCTCAAAGGCGGTGATCTATTGGCAGCAGCCCAAACAGGCACCGGCAAAACCGCCGGCTTTACCCTGCCCATCTTGCAACGCCTCATCGCGGGGGCTCCGCCAGTAGCGGGTAGTCGTCGCACGATTCGGGCTCTGATTTTGACGCCTACTCGTGAATTGGCTGCGCAAGTCCATGAATCCGTGATGACCTATGGCAAATACACCAAACTCAAGTCTGCCGTCATTTTTGGCGGCGTTGGCCCTAACCCACAACTCAAAGCCATCCAAAGTGGTCTCGATATCTTGGTAGCGACACCTGGCCGCCTATTGGATTTCATGAGTCAAAATGCAGTCTCACTCAAAGGCGTTGAGATTCTTGTTTTAGATGAGGCAGATCGCATGCTAGACATGGGATTTTTGCGCGACATTAAGAAAATATTGGCAGCCTTGCCGCAGCAACGCCAAAACCTCTTGTTCTCTGCTACCTTCTCTACCGAGATTAAAGCCTTGGCCGATGGCCTTCTCAATTCCCCAGCCCTGATTGAGGTGGCACGCAGCAATAGCACCAACGATGCCATTGCCCAAAAGATTCATCCGGTAGACCGTACTGCCAAACACCCTTTGTTGGCTCACTTAATCAAGTCAAATCATTGGGAACAAGTACTGGTCTTCACCCGAACGAAGCATGGCGCCAATAAACTGGTAACGCAATTAGAAAAGGATGGCATTACTTGCATGGCTATCCATGGCAATAAAAGCCAATCTGCTCGAACCAAGGCCTTGGCTGACTTTAAGGCGGGTAAGTTAACGGCCTTGATCGCCACCGACATTGCTGCCCGTGGCATTGATATTGATCAGCTGCCCCACGTGGTTAACTATGACCTGCCCAATGTGCCAGAAGATTACGTCCACCGCATCGGGCGTACGGGACGCGCCGGCTCCAATGGCGTTGCGGTTTCCCTAGTATGCGTTGATGAACATCAAATGCTCCGTGACATTGAGCGCCTAATTAAACAAACTTTGCCACAAGAAGTAATCGCTGGATTTGAGCCAGATCCGCATGCCAAACCGCAGCCTATTCAGTTGCGTAGCGGTCAGAGTCAAGGACAAGGCCAGCGGCAAGGTCGAGGTCAGGGGCAGGCAAGTAAAAAACCGACTGGAAATGCGCCAAGGCCCGGTAATGCACCACGCCGCCCGCAATCGAGACCGGCACGCAAAGCCACTTAAGTATCTAAACCGCGCAGCAGCTGGAAGATCTCGCGATACGCTTTTGGAGGCTTGCTCAGCTCCTTTTCTTTTCGCGCATTGCGAATGAGTGTGCGGACATTTTGCACATCCAGATCTGGAAAGCGCTCGATGAGCTGAGTCAAGGCAGCATCATTGGCAATGAGTCGATCGCGTAGTGCCTCAAGCTGATGCAATTTTGCTGTCTCGACTTTGCCAGGGCCTTCAATAATCTCTAAGCGCTTTTCAATCGCAGCAATTTCCTCGGCATCGAGTGCGCGCATCAATTTTCCGAGATACTGCTTATGGCGCCGCAGGGCTTCAAATGTTTTAATCTTTTGAGTTTGCGCAATCGCATCGCGAATGTTCTCTACAAGCGGAACGCTTTTTAGTGCATCGCTACTCAGCTTCGATAACACTTCGGCCAATTTTTGGCGCTCGGTCATCTCGCGTTTTAGCTCTGACTTACTTGGACCTAGATCGTCTTCTTCGGGTTTGAACGGCATGGAGTGTATTTTAGTCGCAATCCCACCCAGCACTGCCCGCTTCACCTAAGACTTTGGCTTGGATGATTTACTGGGTGAGATTAAATCACGTACGTGGTGCGCTATTTTCAGTGCACTCACTGCAAACACCACGAGCTTACGAGCACCTGCTGGCTTATAACTAGCCAATAAGGCAAAAGCAGCGTAGAACAGAACGCGGTTGTTTTGAATGAGCTGAGCTACCCCAAGACCGCGATCAAGCCATGCTATTGGTTTTTGCCACACGCGCATATCGGCTGCAATAGAAGCCCGCTGTGCTGCCGATTTGGCAATCAAGCGTTGCTGGCGCTCTAAGAGCTGATTTAAGCGTGTGCTCATGCCAAATGATCTCGGTCCTTGACCAGTTCACCCAAACTGGCCTCAAATAATTTCGGCATGGAATTCATTTGAGCGCGTACGAATAAAGCCAGGATGATCCCGATGGATAAAAAACTGCCCGCCATTAAAGATAAGACCAATACCCGATGGGTATCCCAGTACAAAACGACAATCAAAATGGCGAGTAGCACTAGACCAAACAACACACTAAAGAGTGCGACGATGACAAGCACTAGAACTGAAAGGAGTCGTTGCCAGCCAATCTGAATATCACTCGAAAACAACTCCAAGCGGGTTTGAATAATCTCCAGAGCAGTCGATCCTGCGTTTTTGAGCGATGAAAGCATTGCCTCTACTGACATGCGAGTCCTCTTAACGACGGCTAATTAATAGACCGATGAGTAAACCCAGGCCTGCTGCAATACCAATGGATTGCCATGGCTTCTCATGCACATACGCATCAGCATCGGCCACCACCGCTTTGGCTTTTTCAGTCAACTCATCCTGTACATCCATCAAGTTGGTTTTTGCTTGAGCTAGCGAATCCTGCGCCTGCGCCCGAATCTGCGCGATGCCCTCGCCGCCTTGGTCTGCAGTGGCATGTAGCAGTGCCTCGGCATCCGCTACCAAAGCCTTAAAGTCGGCAAGTAATTGCGTCGTATCAACAGGCTCTTTAGTCGGCTTGTGCGCATGGGGGGTGTGGTGGGTAGTCATTGTGTGTATTTCCTATTCAGTGCATCAGCAATACGGTCATGCCAGCGTTGCCTATCTTAAACTGACTTAAATGGGGCTTGAGACTGGAGCGGCGTTTAACGACCGTTTGGTAACTGCTGCTTCCAAATGCCAAGTCCTCACCAAAATAGTACTCGTCTACGCGATCAGAAAAATAATTATTTTCTAGAGCGTCGCGCACCACCCATTTAATCTTGCCCCCAGAACCGCTCGAGCCGTAGCCATGGATCACAATCAATGCCCGAATACCAGCCTCACTGGCAGCGCGAACATGCTGGGTTAGGCGCTCTAGGGCTTCCTCTGCTGTAGGGCCGCCGGACTCTAAATTGAGGGTTAGCGTATCCGTCAGGGGCCGTGGTGAATCCGTACTGCCACAGTGGGCGCAACTTCCCATCAATGGTCGGGGATTGCCGCATTCGAGGCACTCCGCTGCTGGCATCCGCTGGATTTTAGGCATTGAGGCACTATACCGAAGGAATATGCTGGAAGTGCAAAAGGAATAGGGGTGATTTAACTGACTCACCCCTTCGCTGGATCTTGCTGTTTGGCCTACCTTAGGCCAATGTGCCGCTTATTCCCAGCCGCCACCCAAAATAGAATGCTTTTTATACTGCTCTTTTGCTTCAACCGAAGACTCTTGGATAATGCTAACCAAGTTACTGAATTTATTGATAATTTCTGATAAAAATGCCGTATTTAAGGCAATTTTTACTGAAGGGCTTGTAATAGTCTGATTCATATAATGCTCCGATTTAAGGGTTAATATCTAAGGGTTAATACTTAGATAATACCTGATTTCGTTGCAGTGCGTCAGACTACGACGTTTTGGCCAGCGGTAAGTTAAAAAGCAGGTTTTGCGGCTTTAATTTAAGCTCATTCTTCTCGTTCATCGCAATCGCCATATACACATTCCGTCCCGCAAATTCAGGGCGTGTATCGGTCGAGTTAATAAACTCCAAACGAAATAAACACAATAAACGAGCCATATCCGGCTCATCGACCGATTCTTTGTTATACAGCGCATTCAGAATTTCAGTCGAGGATGCATCGAGGCCCACATGCCAAACCCAATTGGGATCACTGACCTCTTTCAGTGGTTTAATTTTGACGTCAACCCCTAAAAAATGATGAATCCATTTTTGCAACACGCTGCAAAAGCTACGTGTCGTTGGCTGACTATAGTTAAGCTGAACCGCAAAATCAAAGTCTTCATTACGGTCCCAATAGTTGCTGGCATTTTCTTCATGCAATACATCTAAATCAACCGATTGCGAAGCCATCGTACCTTGCTTGAGTAGGTCCACAATGCTACCGAACTCATCAGCCTTCGCACTGCGCTCAATTGTCTGGGCATCGGCGGCCATCACTACTCCGCCCTCTTGGATTGAAATCGCCTGTGTTCTAAAAAAAAGTTCTGCCATTCGTAGCTCAAGCGGGGCTGCGTCTTCGCCCAAGATATGTTGCAAAAAAACCTGAGTTAGCTGACTAATAAATAAAGGAGGCACATCAACACCCTCCCCCTCAAATAAGCTCATGTAAAAGTTTTCGAGTGAGGGCGCCTTGAGGAGCTTAGCGCGGTAACGCAGCCAAATACCGTAATTTACTTGGATGTCGGCATCCTGCATCTGGGCAATTTCTGCTTCACTGATTTCTGCGCGGGGGTTTTCAAGTAAACGCTGGTGTAACGCCTGCTCTGCCGCACAGGACTCGGGAATTAAGGCGAGCTCAGGCCGTGCCAAATAGGTACGCAAAAAATCATCCGTCACGATTAACTGGTTATCGGGACTAACGCGGAGGTGACGATACGGGCTACTGGACCAATAAGAAGGCATAAATACTCGCTCAGCAAATAATCAAAAGAAATACAACACTTGCGATTGTCACCTAATTTAGGCCGCTTTCGAATGGGGACGTGTTTTATTTAGTAAATTACATAAAATAATTCGGTAATAATTACCAAAAATGTAACAATAATCCGATGAACGCATTTCGCTCCCTGCTCATTAGCCTTGTTTTATTCGCGCCGGCCGCGATCAGTGCTGGGCAGCTAACTCCTGGTCTAGTTGTTGCCATCAGCGATGGCGATACCATTACCTTACTTACAGAAGACAAACGGCAACTCAAAATTCGCTTAGCTGGAATTGATACCCCAGAAAAAAAGCAAGCCTTTGGCACAAAGGCGCGCGATCATTTGGCCGGCCGTATTTTTAAACACGATGTGGAAGTGGATTTACGAAAAAAAGACCAATATGGACGCTACCTCGGTGTGATTTACATTGGCGGGACCGATATTAACCAGAGCATGATTCAGGATGGCTATGCCTGGTTCTACAAACACTACGCTAAAGACCAGCCTAAAGAAGAAGCACAGCGCTATGCAAAGGCGGAAGCGGAGGCGCGCTCTAAGCAACGGGGTTTATGGGCAGATCCCAATCCAGTGCCACCTTGGGAATTTCGCAAAGAAGCCAAAGAAGAGGCTCGCGCAGCCAAAGCAGCAACTAGCTACCGCTTCTGAATATAGTAGCCATACACGCAGCGCGTTCCGCCGCGCGCTGGATTATGCGTATCGTGAATTACCCCATCAATCACCGCACTGAGGTGTTTGGATACTTTCACAATGAGCCTTCCAGCGGGAATCTCATCCTGGCGCAAGTGAACTTGGCAGCCCTGCCCCACTGCCATCGTTGGCACCCATTTAAATCCTAAACTCAAAATGTAGTCATGAAACACGGCACGATGATTGCCGTTGCGCGGCGTAGAGCCCCGCACTGCGATGTGTTTAGCAAGGCGACTAGTGCGACCCTCGGCATAGTGCGCATTGGCATTGCGTAGAGCCTCATAGACCTCAAGGTAGGGACGCTCCGCGGCGATGGCAATGGCTCTGACCACACAATCGCCCGCATCGCCCTGAAAACCCGCAGCCATTCGGCCCCCGTCATTACGAACAAAGCCAAGGGCTGCAGTATGCTGGCCAGCAAGAAAACGATAAATGCGCTTGAGCATTACTTCAAGGGTGTGTACTTATGGCTTGCCCAGATAATCCCGTTTGCCAATCTCTAAACCGTTATGGCGCAATATGGCAAATGCAATCGATACATGAAAGTACACATTGGGAATGGCATGGCCCAGTAAAAACTGCATGCCGGTGTAATGGGTTTCTTTATCACCCCGCTTGGTCACGATGGCCTTATCTTCGGTTCCATCGAGTTGGGCTGGTGTGAACGTTTCAATAAAGGCAATGGTTTTTGCAATCCGCGCCTGCAGTTCAGCTACGCTCGTTTCACTGTCTTCATAAGCGGGAATATCGACCCCAGCTAAACGGGCAACGACTCCTTTGGCGGTATCGCTAGCAATTTGAACCTGCCGAGTGAAATTGAGCATATCCGGAAAGAGTCTAAATTGCAGTAGCGCTGCGGGATCAATTTTCTTGGCATCAATGTAGGCTTGAGTTTTATCCAAAATGGCAGATAAATTGCGCATGCTGTTAATTAGGCGTGGCGCGCTGGCCTGGTACATGGAGATAGTCATAAAAGAGGGTTTATCCAGTGAGTTGAGTTGCCATCAGCATACTCGACTTAAAATACGATTTTCACTTTTCTTACCAAGGCGCCCATGGAACTCCTGCCCTGCATTGAGATGCAAACCTCCGATAATCCAACCGCCGCCATCATTTGGCTCCACGGCCTTGGCGCCGATGGCAATGACTTTGCCTCCCTTGTACCCCAATTGGACTTAGGCGGTCTGCCCGGAATCCGCTTTGTCTTTCCAAGCGCCCCCAGCATGCCCGTCACCGTCAACGGCGGCTATGTGATGCCTGCCTGGTACGACATCATTGGCAGAAGCGATAGCGATCCCGAAGATGCCAGTGGCATTCAGAATTCAGCGAAAGCCATTAGTGCCCTGATCGAGCGTGAAGCGAGCCGCGGCATTGCATACAAGCACATTGTGTTGGCTGGCTTTTCGCAAGGCTGCGCGATGGTGCTGCATACAGGCCTTCGCTTTCCGCAGCGCCTGGCGGGCATTATGGCGCTCTCCGGCTATCTGCCTTTAGCACCCAGCGTACTGGCTGAGCGCAATCCAGCCAATCAAGATACGCCCATCTTTTTAGCGCATGGCGAGTGGGATGCGGTAATCGTTCCAGAGCGCAGTGAACGGTCGCGGGATTTTCTGCAAGCCAACGGCTACGATGTCCAGTGGAAAAGCTATCCAATGGAACACTCTCTGCACCCGATTGAGGTGATTGATATTGGGCATTTTTTACGGCGCGTACTGGCATAGCAAAGGTATTTTAAAAACTCAAAACGGGGATCTTTTAGGCGCTATTCTTCCGCTTTGCTGCAATTAGCAGGAGGATAGTGCCCACCACCCCAGAAATCAAAGAGCCGCAAAGTACGCCTATTTTCAGTTGCAAGGTATAGCTAGGATCGAGTCCGATAAAAGCGAGGCCACCCACAAATAAACTCATTGTGAAGCCAATGCCGCACAGGATGCTGATGCCCAGCAACTGCATGGTGTTAGCCCCTGCAGGCGCCCTCACCCAGCCTAGGCGGATGAGTAAGTAACTGACACCAAAGACGCCAATTGTTTTGCCAACGAAGAGGCCGAGAATAATACCCAGTGGGATTGGCGCTAGCAGGGTGTCAAGCGTCACCCCACTCAAAACTACGCCAGCATTCGAGAATGCAAAGACAGGCAAGACTAAAAATGCCACCCACGGATGTAATCCATGCTCGACTGTTTCAAGCGGTGAATTGCCGCGGCTATCGCGCATGGGAATAGCTAGCGCAGTAACAACACCAGCCAAGGTTGCATGCACACCTGACTTTAAAACAAAAAGCCACATCACAATCCCGACTACGATGTAGACATCGACTCGAGTAATCTTGAGTCTGTTAAGAATAAACAAAACGAATCCAGCACCAAAGGCGCCGAGCAGCATTGTGAGGGACAAAGAAGAGGTGTAGAACAGCGCAATAATGACGATGGCCAATAGGTCATCAATGATCGCAACAGCAGTTAAAAACACCTTAAGGGATAGCGGCACTTTACTGCCTAGTAAAACCACAATACCTAATGCAAAGGCAATATCAGTTGCTGCCGGAATAGCCCAGCCTTGCAATGCCGCGGTATCCCCCTGATTTAATGACACGTAAATCAGGGCGGGTACTGCCATACCGCCTAGAGCCGATAGTGCTGGCAAAGTCAGCTGACCTGGGCCGGATAACTCTCCTGTCAAAAACTCACGCTTGATTTCTAGACCAACCAAGAAAAAGAAGGCGGCCATCCACAGGTCATTGACCCAAACAATCAGGGGTTTGGATAAAGTTAGACCGCCATCGCCAATAAGTATCTGTCCGGGAATCGATAGAAAAGCTTGGTACCAATCTCCGTAAGATGAATTGCTAATCATCAGAGCAGCTATCGCAGCTAAGGCCAAAATAATCCCGCCAGAGGATTCATTGGAAAAGAAAGCAAAGAGTGATTTTTGTTTATTTTTATTACTCATAGCAACGGTTTTCTAGTGAATGGGAATTGAATTGGTCAAATGAAATACCAACTGCATTAAACCATCCTTGGGTAAATCAAATAACCCTTATATTTATAGTTATTGAAGGTAGAGCAGTCAACACTGATACCGCAAAGGGAGGTCATTACAGCCACTTCCAACCATAAGACCAACAAGCCGATTGAGCCTAAAAATAGATAGGCAGCGAACCGATCCTTAGTTAAGGCCTATCTTTAGTATCGGAGGTCCACTCAAGAACAAGATGGTAGGTCACTGCCAGCAGGACAGGCCCTAAGAATGCGCCAATCACGCCAAACGCAATCACTCCGCCTAATACGCCCAAGAACACCACTACAAACGGTAAGTTCGAGCCCCTACTAATGATGAAGGGTTTGATGATGTTATCGACTGTACTAACCAACAAGAAACGCCAGGCTAAAACGAAAATAGCCCAGCCCGTTTCGTTTTGCTGAAACAACCAAAATGCCGCGCCACCCCAAACTAAAGGCGGACCGACTGGCACCACCGATAAAAAGAATGTAATTAGGCCAAGCAAGATCGAGGATGGTATTCCCGCTATCGCAAAGCCAATGGCTGCGAGAACGCCTTGAGCCAACGCAGTACCCAATACCCCGTAGATAACCCCGTGCACTGTTTCAGCGGCAACGGCAATTAGCCCTTCACCCCGCTCACCGCTCAGTCGCTTTGCAAAGACCGAGAGTTTGCTCGACAAACTGCTGCCGTGTAAAAAGAAAAAGAAAGTCAGGAACACCGATAGCGCCATATCCAGAACGCCCCGCAATGCAATGCGGCCACTTGCTAATGCAAATGCCTGTAAGGGTGCCGCTAGGGTCTGTAACTCGACTGTAAGCCGCGTTTTATCGTGAACAAACTGCTGTAAGTAATTTTCAATCGCATCTCCAAAGATGGGGACATACTGAGGCCACTGCAATACTTCCTCTGGTAATCCATCTTGAAAGCTAGCAATAGTATGGGCAACTAGGTCGCTGATGTTATCGGAGAGTGCTAGCGCCACTGCGGAGATAGGACCCAACAGCACAATCGTTACAAGCAAGGTCATTACCGTGGCAGTCAACAGACGACGATTGCCAAACAGGCGATCGAGGCGCTTGAAAATACCCCAAGTACTTGTTACTAAAATGATGGCCCATGCTAAGGAGGTTAAGAAGGGCCAGATAACCAATAGGCAGCCGATACCAAGCCCAGCTAGGGCAAGTATGACTGCAATCCGGTTTGTAAGTAGTGGGTTCACGATCAGGCTTTTGCTCTTATCAACTACTACGACTACAGTGAAGCATCAAGTAACTAGAAAAACAAAGAGCCCCTATACAGGGGCTCATTTGCACAATCTGGCGGAGACGAGAGGATTCGAACCTCCGATCAGAGTTTTAGCCCCGATGCTCCCTTAGCAGGGGAGTGCCTTCGACCAGCTCGGCCACGTCTCC
>JAIXPY010000135.1 GCA_027486025.1 Burkholderiaceae bacterium | reverse complement strand
GATCAGATTCAAGTAAAGGCGCTTGACGTGAATGGCAAACCATTTGAAATCAAAGCCGACGGCTTGCTTTCGGTTTGCTTGCAACACGAAATGGATCACTTGCTTGGAAAGGTGTTCGTTGAATACCTCTCATTCCTAAAGCGCAACCGCATCGCCCTCAAAATGAAAAAGCGTGCCAAAGAGTTGGTAGGACAACGCTGAGAAGGCGCCCACGATGAGGGTCGTTTTTGCTGGCACCCCCGAGTTTGCAGCACATGCCTTACAAGCTATAGAGGCAGCTGGGCACACGATTGCATTGGTGCTGACTCAGCCCGATCGACGTGCTGGCCGCGGCATGCATTTGCATGCCAGTCCCGTTAAGGAATTTGCGCTGAGCAAGGGTATCCCGGTGCTCCAGCCGACATCCCTCAATACCAATAGCGCCGACGATGCAAAAAGAGCAGAAGCAATCGCAGCCTTGCACGTCTTGAGCCAAACTCAGTTTGATGTCATGGTGGTGGTTGCCTACGGACTGATCGTTCCACAATCAATACTGGACCTAGCTGAGCAAGCCGGAAGGTACGGCGCATTTAATATCCATGGCTCACTGTTGCCGCGCTGGCGCGGCGCCGCACCCATTCAGCGAGCCATTGCTGCAGGTGACGAGCGAACAGGCATCACCATTATGCAAATGGATGCGGGCTTGGATACGGGGGATATGGTGCTAAGCGAAGCAATTGATATTGAGCCCGATGAAACCAGCAGTAGTTTGCACGATCGCCTTGCTGACTTAGGTGCGAGGCTAATGGTGCGCTGCCTCGCTATGCTGGATGCGCAAGCAGAAGTACCGCGCATTCCTCAGGGCGAAGATGGGATGTGTTACGCCGAGAAGATACAAAAAGCCGAGGCTGAAATTGACTGGTCGCAAAGCGCAATCATTATTGATCGTCTGATTCGGGCATTTAATCCATTTCCTGGGGCAAGTTCTACGCTCAATGGCCAAAGCCTCAAGTTTTGGCGTGCCCGCCCCTTGGCACAATTGCAAGCAGATCAATACCAAGAGCAAGCAGCCGATCGTCTTGGCTTGATTGTGGGTAAAAGCAAAGATGGTTTTGTGGTGTGGTGCAAAGACAGCGCATTAGAGGTGTTGGAGATACAAAAGCCGGGCGGTAGGCGCATGTCAGCAGCGCAATGGATTCAAGCAGAAAATCCGACGGACGAATTGCAATTTACTAAAGCGACTGCTTAAGCCGTGGTTAAAAAAAAGAGGAAGTGGTGATGTCATCAAAAGCGCCGCCCCAAAATCTGCCCTTATCGCAAGCGATCACGATTGCGGCTCAAGCGATTGGCGAAGTCATGTCGGGCAGGTCCTTGACGCAGGTGTTAGAGGAGCTCGAGCCGCAGGAGCGGCCCATCGTTCAAAGCATTACGTTCGACACCTTTCGGCGCTGGACCCGTTCACATGCATTAATTAAAGAGTTCGTGCCAAAGCCGCCAAGTAAGCCGGTAGAGCAGGTCTTGGCGGTAGCCATCACACTGCTGCTGGATCGGACTGATGTGGCTAAGAAAGGCTATGCAACCCACACCATCGTTAATGAGTCTGTGAAGGCATGTGGTGAATACGATGAAACAATGTATGCCAAAGGCTTGATGAATGCGGTGCTGCGAAAAGTCAGCGCCGCCTTGGATGCGCAAGGCGTAAAACGCCCAGACCATAACAGCGTGGGCGAGTCCTACTTTCCGCCTTGGTGGACTGCTAATCTGAGAAAAAATTACCCAAAGAGTTGGCAATCCATTTGCTTGCAACAATCACAGCGCCCGCCCTTAACCCTGCGCGTCAATCGCCGCACAATTTCCCTTGCGGATTACGCTGATGTATTGCAGGCTGCACATATTGAGGCCGAAGTAATAGAGCAAGTTGCCAATGTCGGACTAGATGCCGCTTTGGTCATTAAAGAGCCAGTGCCGGTCGCAAGCATCCCTGGATTTTTTGATGGGAAAGTTTCGGTTCAGGATGCGGGGGCGCAGCTTGCGGCCACACTCTTGCGTCCGACCTCGGGCGAGCGTGTTCTCGATATGTGTGCTGCGCCGGGGGGCAAGGCCGCCCATTTGCTGGAGTGTGCCGATATCAATTTAGTAGCGATTGACGTAGATCGAGATCGCTTAAAGCGCGTGAGCGAGACCTTCAATCGTTTGAAGCTGAGTGCGGCGTCAGGACAAAGCATTGAATGCATCGCTGCCAATGCTGCCTCACTCGACTGGTGGGATAAACAGCCCTTTGACAAAATACTGATTGATGCGCCATGCTCTGCTTCCGGAATTGTGAGCCGGCATCCCGACATTCCTTTTTTGCGCCGCGCCGACGATATTGCTGAGCTGCAAGGACGCCAGCGTGCTCTGTTGGGGGCCGGCTGGAAGGCACTAAAGGAGGGTGGCTTACTGCTCTATATCACCTGCTCTATTTTTCCAGAAGAGGGCAAGGACCAGGCAGAATGGTTTATGGCAGGACACCAGAATGCGTTACGATTAGATGCGCCCGGACAAATATTGCCCGGCCACCTGCACGACGGTTTTTACTATGCTCTCTTTAAAAAGAATGGGCCATGACCCAGCGCTTTAAGCAACTCCTTCTATCGGTCATTGTGCTGATGGGAGCTGTGCTGGCGCCTGCCGCAAACGCAGAGGGCATTAAGGTTAAGTTTTTTGAGCTTGAGCGGGTTGAGTCCGAGTGGTTTTTAAATGCAGGCTTTCAAATTGAGCTTTCCCCTGGACTCGAGGATGCTATTCAAAAAGGGGTGGTGCTCCACTTTCAAACCGAATTTGAGTTAACCCGATCACGGTGGTATTGGTTTGATGAGCGGCCCGTTTTGGCTGTACGGCAAACAAGACTCTCCTATCAGCCCTTAACCAAGCAGTTCCGCATTGCCTCTGGCGGACTAACATTTACAGCGCAAACCATTGCAGAGGCATTACAGGTAGTTGGAAGCATTGGTGGCTGGCGCGTCATTGATGGGCCGGGCGTGGATCCCAGTAAACCGTATTCTGCGGCCCTGCGTATGAGCCTTGATTTGAGTAAGTTGCCCAAGCCATTCCAAGTCAACGCCCTCAACAATAAAACGTGGAACGTTTCTAGCGATTGGACTCGCTTCACGTTTACACCCGATGCGCAATCTGTACTAAAGCGCCAAGAGTGAGCATCTTCACATGAGCTTACTTCGTTTTGATCGGCCTGCTTGGAAGCGTCGTGCACTACCGATAGCAACTGCCGCCACCGGCATCTTTGCGCTTGCCTTGTTGGTGTTGCTATCCACTGCCACTTCAAACACGACTTTTTTCGATAATTACTTTATTTGGCTCTACGCAGCCAATGTGGTGGTTGGCATTTGTCTGCTGCTCGTTATCGTGACCTTGGTCGTCGTGATTACCATACGCTGGAAAAAAGGCCGTTTCGGTACACGCTTAATTGCGAAGCTGGCGATGATTTTTGGTCTGGTCGGCGTGGTCCCCGGCCTCATTCTCTACGGCGTCTCCTTGCAGTTCGTGTCACGCAGTATTGATACCTGGTTTGATGTGAAAGTGGAGTCGGCCCTAGAGGCCGGCCTCGAGCTAGGGCGCGCCACCCTAAACGCCTCCTTGCAAGAATTGCAAGATGAGGGCCGTATTGTGGCCGATCAAGTGCAGCGTATTCCAAACCAAGCCAGCCCAGCAGAGCTCACACTCTTGCTTTCACGCATGCGCGATCAGTTTGGCATTCAAGAAATAACAATCTTTAATGCCCGCCAGGCTGTGGTTGCCACGGCATCATCCAGCGTAGCATCAAGTATGGCGGTGGCGCCCAGCGCAGAGATCATGAGCCAGGCCAACAAAGTAAATGGTGTTGGTCTTATTGAGGAGTTGCAGGGCGCCCAAGACTATCGATTAAAAGCAGTCATTCCGCTCGTCAAAGAAAAGTCTAGCAGCCAAGGCTTTGGACTTAGCCTACAGTATCAACGTGAGCTCTGGTATTTACAGTTGATTAAAAAGGTTCCGGACGAAATTACAAAAAACACACTTGCTGTACAAGCAGCGTATAGCGACTACCAAGAAAAGTCTTTGGGCCGAACGGGCTTGCGCCAAATGTACATTGGCACCCTTACGCTCACCCTCTTTTTTGCTTTGTTTGTGGCGGTTACCTTGGCTCTTTTGCTGGGCAGGCAGCTGGCACGCCCATTGCTCATGCTGCTGCGTGGAACGCAGGCGGTGGCGCAGGGCGATCTTTCCCCTAAGCCTGAACTCGATACGGGCGATGAGCTGGGCATGTTGACGCGTCAATTTAATGTCATGACACGGCAGCTGGCGGATACTCGCACGTCGCTGCAGGAATCGAAATCGTTTCTAGAGACGGTATTAAGCAATCTGACCGCTGGCGTATGTATCTTTGATGATGGTTTCAAACTGGTTTCGAGTAATGCCGGCGCCGATGCCATTTTTAGGCATGACCTCACTCAGCTCACGGGCAAAGCGCTGAGCCAAATTCCTGCTTTAGCTGAATTTGAGGCGGCGGTAAAAGAGGGGTTTGCTGCCATGCAAATGACGGTAGGGCCGCGAGCAGGCGACGACCTGCTCGCCACAAAGGGCCTTGATCAGACAAGTGCTCGAGTATGGCAAAAACAAATTCAGCTGCATGCTAGTAGTGAGTTTGATCAAGAGCTTGGCGTCACTATTTTTGTGCGCGGCACAGAGCTCGCTCCAGGGCTCAATATGATTGTGTTTGATGACATTACCGACGTGGTTACGGCACAGCGCTCGATTGCCTGGAGCGAAGTTGCGCGCCGCCTAGCCCACGAGATTAAAAATCCGCTGACCCCAATACAACTCTCTGCTGAGCGGCTGCAGCAAAAACTGGCTGGGAAGGTAAGCCCCGAGCAGGAAGACATGATGAATCGGAGTACCGCTACCATCATTGGTCAAGTGGAGGCAATGAAGCAGATGGTGAATGATTTTCGGGATTTTGCAAAGACGCCGGCGCCACAGCTCCGGGCAGTCTCGATTAATCAGTTAATACAAGAAATTCTGGTGCTGTATGAGGGAAGCCCTATGGAGGTGTCGCTCGATTCAGCCTGCCCCGATATCTTGGGCGATCCCACGCAATTGCGCCAAGTGATTCATAATCTTTTGCAGAATGCGCAAGACTCCACCTTAGAGGGTCAGCGTACAGGCGCGTCAGTCGCCATTGCAACCGAAGCAGTGCCGTACAAAAAGGCTGATGGTGTGATGCAAAAAGCGGTGCGATTTAGTATTACTGACTCGGGAGCGGGATTTCCAGCTAAGATACTAGCAAGAGCATTTGAGCCGTACGTCACGACCAAAACGAAGGGTACGGGTTTAGGCCTGGCAGTAGTGAAGAAAATTGTGGATGATCATGGTGCAAAAATTGAGATTCGGAATCGAATGCAAGGGGACGTAGTAGTGGGGGCACAAGTGTCTATTTTGTTTATGAATCTAGCGAAAGAGGCAGTTTAGTCATGGCTAGCATCTTGGTGGTCGACGATGAAATGGGAATTCGTGAGCTTCTCAATGAGATTCTGACGGATGAGGGCCATACCGTCTACGCAGCAGAAAGCGCGATACAAGCGCGAACAGTGCGCGAGCAAATGCGGCCCGATTTAGTTCTCTTGGATATTTGGATGCCCGATACCGACGGTATCACCTTACTTAAGGAGTGGTCCAATAGCGGTCAGCTCACCATGCCAGTAGTGATGATGTCGGGCCATGCCACGATTGATACTGCAGTGGAGGCAACCCGGATTGGCGCCCTTAATTTTTTAGAAAAACCCATAGCCCTTCAAAAGCTGCTTAAGACAGTAAATAAGGCGCTGGAAAGTGCTCCTAAACAGATACAGATCGAAGGTGCCGCGGCTATCCCGTCGCCACCAAGGCCTGCCGCTGAAGTAAAGCCGGCAGCTGTAGCAGTGGCGCCACCATCGGGCGATTACATTAGCGGCATCGCGAAGATGTATTTTGATCTGCCTCTGCGCGAGGCGCGAGACCTATTTGAAAAAGCCTATTTTGAGCATCAGATGCAAATCATGGGCGGAAGCATGACTCGCATCTCCGAATACACGGGGCTTGAGCGCACGCACCTGTACCGCAAACTCAAGGCACTGGGTGTGGACGCCACCAAAAGCAAAGGCGAAGTAGTGCCAGAGTCTGCGCCAGTCAAGCAGTAAATCAATTTAATTCGGTCGGCTGGCAAAAGCGACCCACTGGGCATGGAATGCAAGCAAGACCTTTTTAGAAAATAATGCAGGATAAAAACAAGATAGTAATTATTGGTGATGGTTTTGCTGCTGCAGTAACGGCCATTCATCTGTTGCGCAAAGGCGTCGCGGCAGACTCACTCACCATCATCGGGCCCGGCCCCTTAGGTAAAGGCCATGCGTACGGTTGTGCAAGCCCATCTTTTCGGCTCAATGTGCGCGAAGATTTGCCCATCGTTTTCTCAGAAGATCCCTTGCATTTTGCGCGCTGGGCCAAAACAAACATCGATGACCCAGAAGCAAAAACAAGTGCGGGCATTTTTTATCGGCGCGCCGATTTTGGGCGCTACGTTTCTGAACTCGTTGCCGCAGAAGTGGGGTTCGATCAAATCCAGCGCATCTCAAGTAAAGTATCTCGCCTAAACCAAGTGCACGAAGGCTTGTGGAAGCTCGAGATTTCTGATGGGGATCTTTTCTATGCGGAGAAGGTGATTATTGCAACTGGCAATTCACCGCCAAGGTGGCCGTGTGCCATAAAGATCGAGCCAGGAGAGCAGGCAGCTTCGCGGCTGATTGAAAACCCATGGACGGGACAGTACCTCACTGCCATTAAAGCAGAAGAGCATGTTGTGCTACTCGGAGGGGGCCTCACAGCATTGGATGCAATTTACGCATTGGCATCTCAAGGGCATCGCGGCCCGATTACGGTAGTAGGGCCAAGACCATTATTCCCCCCGACACAGGCGCAATGGGCCAGACAAAAGCAGCCAAACTGGCCGGAAAAATTAAGCCCAGCCAAACTGCTGCGCTTTATGCGCGAGTATCTGCCGTCTGCGCCTACAGCCAGTACGGAGTGGCAGTGCGCCTGGGAAGAGTTAAGACCAAATCTCAATGCGATTTGGCAGCAATTTACACCGCATCAACGGCAAAGCTTATTTAAGCGTCTGGGATGGGTCTGGTCTTTGTATCGGTTTCGCGCCTCTCCGCAAACAATCAAGGCCTATGAACAGCTGAGAGAAAATCATCAAATCCAGTTTGCTGTGGGGCGGGCCAAGAATGTGGATTGCTCTAAAGGTGCGATAACAGTTCAACTCAATAATGGCCAAGGCATTCAAGCCGATCGGATTGTGAACTGCACTGGTGTTGGAGCGGATTTATTTCTTAATACACTGATCACGGATGCGGTTGCGATTTCAGACCCCTTGGGTCATGCCATTGGTGTGAACACAAACCTCAATGTCATAAAGCCAAACCTGCAGGCCTGGAGCAGCCTGTGGATGCTGGGACCCGCTACGATGGGTAGTTTGGGTGATGTCGTTGCTGCTAGTGCTATTTCAAAGCAAGCTGAGGAACTGGCTTCACAAATAGCAAGTCTAGACTAAGGCGTTCGGGTAAAGCCAAGGAGCACACTGAGGGTTGGGCCGCCTGAAGCAGTAGTGCTCTCCCATGGCGTGTGCCGCTATTCGGTGCGCGTCTCAATGGAGGCAAATACTTTTTTCAGTGCCGTCGATTTAACTGAAGTACTTCCCTTAAATGGCTGATCAAAAATAATTAACAAGCCTAGCATTGATCCATAAATAATTGGAAACACTGTAATAGCAAAATTGAGTTCATTGCCTGGCATAACTAGTGATGTAATACTGCTGATGGCAATAAATATAAATAAGATTGAAATCCAAAAGATGGCCGGTAGCTTTTGCGTAGAACGATCTACCCGTATTTCCCGTGACTCCGAAACGTTCTCTGCTATATCCAAAATATCGGAGTAAATAGCAATTTGCTTCGGAGTTACCGGCTCTAGCTTAAACAGCATTTGCGATATCGCGCGCCAGAGCAAGTGCGTTTGTTGAGAGCCCTGCTCTAATCTCAGCTCCGGCCACTCCTTTTGAATAATAGACTCGATATACAGCCTTAACTTGGCGCGAATCTCTAGGGAATAGGTGTCACCAAAACGTAGCAGCAGTCGATCCAGATTATTAATTTGACTAGCCTCCGATGCAACCAATGCAGAAGCCGCTTGAAAGTTGCTTTGGGCCTGATTCAGCAAAAACCCAATAAACATCCCGATGGTTGCGCCCAATAATGCGAATAAAGACTGCGCAATCTTGACCGTTTCTTCTGTTGGATGAATAAGAAATAGGCTCTTAACTATCGATGGCATGACGTGCGCCAGCAGATTGATCATTGCAATGCACAGCAAAATGATGAGTAAGTTAGGCAACTTATAAATGAGTTTTGGCATGGCGCAGAAGAGTAATGGGATAACTCAATATACGATAAGTGATCAAAAGAGGCTAATTCAAAAAACAGAAGAGGGTGAACGGCCCGCTATATCACCCTACTTTTAGCAAAATGACGCCAAGTATGATCAAAGCTGCACCAAGCCATCGAATCGGAATATTGGGGTCGCCAAAAACCAAAACACCAATCACAAAGGTACCAACGGCGCCAATCGAAGTCCATACGGCATAAGCCGTACCAATTGGAATGCCTTTTAATGAATACCAGAGCAAGACTCCGCTGAGTGCCATGCTGGTACCGGCTAAAGCCAGCCCTCCGATTTTCATACTCGGGTTGCCCGATAGCTTTAGGCCGAGTGGCCAGCCAATTTCGCAAACACCTGCCAATAGGAGAGATAACCAGTACATGTTCAGCCAAGGAGCATTAAAAAATATACTGTATCAAAAGTGAGGGCATTGGATAAATAGAATTAACTTTATTGGCGCATACCAGGAAAGATTATGGTTGCCCAGCTAAAGCCTTTAATGACTTTGCCATTTACCCAATGGATTAAATTAACGTCTGCTTAATTTGTGTAGCCCTCAAGTGCAAACGCCTCGGGATATCCAAACAAAGCAGCACTGCCGCCGGTGTGTAAAAAAATCACCGTGTCGTCTTTAGTAAAGCGGCCATGACGAACCCAATCAATTAAGCCGGAGAGCCCTTTACCTGTATAGACGGGGTCAAATAAGAGACCTTCCATTTCAGCGAGCATTTTTACAGCCTCAACCATGCCTTCAGTCGGTAGGCCATAGCCGGCCCCTACGTAGTTGCAGTCGGCAAAAACATCTTCACGCTGGACTGCCCCTTCGTGCCCAAGCATTGCGGCAGTTTTACAGGCGAGGTCATAGACCATTTGCTCTTGTTTCTCTTTGGGCGCACGCACTCCAAAGCCAATCACTTTGAGCGGGCTATTAAGTATCTTGAGCCCGGCAATGAGTCCAGCATGAGTACCTGCGCTGCCGGTTGCGAGCACGAGGTGAGTGGCTTTCAGTCCCATCTCATTCATCTGGTAGGTCAGTTCCAGTGCTGCATTGACGTAACCTAAGGCGCCGAGCGGATTAGAGCCGCCGCCAGGAATCACATACGGTTTTTTTCCAGCAGCTTTTAATGTTTCGGCAAAAGACTCCATTTCAGTTTGCATATTTGCGCCAGCGGGCCTTGACGATACGCTAGCGCCATGAAGGCGGTCTAACAGTACGTTGCCACTCAGTCGATAGGCTTCGTCTTTAAAGCCCGTGCGATCTTCTAGCAAGATGTGGCACGTGAGCTTCAGTTTGGCGCACAGAGCAGCAGTTTGGCGGGCATGGTTTGATTGCACCGCGCCTTGTGTAATCACGGTATCGGCACCCTTAGCAAGGGCATCAGCAAGGAGGTATTCCAGCTTGCGGGTTTTGTTGCCGCCGGTAGAAAGTCCGGTGCAATCATCGCGCTTAACCCACAGATCAGGGCCGCCCAGTTCAGAGGACAGATTCAGCATAGGCTCAAGCGGTGTAGGCCAGTGACCACAGCGGATTCGGGGGTAGTGAGTAAGATCCAAGACGACTCCTTCAATTCGAATAATGTACTAAAGCAAGGGTAGCATGGGCTAGATAGGGGGGGCTAATACCAGCACATTGACAATCAGGAAATCAAAATCAGGTGATTTACAAATTCTGCCCTTTCTCCAGTGGATGATAAAAGCCATCACCTGGCTGACGCCATACAGAATTGATGCGCCCCGCCCACCCAGAGCCGACGAAGTTGCTAATAGCCTGCCACAAGTAGGATCAGCCATCCCCACTAGTTAGGATTTCCAGCAAATCAACCAGGGTTGACGGAGTAATCTACATTTTCTAAGCCTAAAAACAGTTCCGCTATAATTCCAACTCTTGGCCTGGTAGCTCAGTCGGTAGAGCAGAGGATTGAAAACGTAGGATAGAGGACTAAAACAGTTCTGCACATTGGGTCTAAGCACAGCAAGACTCACTGCCCGCTAAGCACCGAATCTCATGGCTCCCAGCGGATTCAAACATTTCCAAATTGGCATCGACAGCGTTGAGCTGGAGAAATATCTTGTTCTAAATTGAACAAGCGACTCATTATTTAATCCTTAATTTGGTAGGTCAGCTCCGCCCTGACTATAAAGATTTTTTGAAATCCTAGCAAAGTGAGAATTTTGTTTAATGTGGCCAAGGCCCTTAAAAGCTGTACTGCGAAAAATCATAACTAAAACTTCGGCATTAGACAAAAATCTAAAAACATATATAGTTTCTATTATTCGTATTAATTTTTAATATAACTCGGAATTATTATGAGACACCTAAGAATAGGCATAACCATTTTTATCGCAGTGAGCTTAATCTTGTCTGGATGTAGCAAAGAAAATTCTGCTCTGGAAGAGTTTAAGAAATCCTCAGTAGCGAAAGAGGTAAATCAATGTGTTGGGGCAAATGGTTCTGTTGCATGGGAGATATTTCAACCAACAGATAATAAAAATCCAGAAGTTAGAGTTATTCAGGCGACCTTAACCAAGGGTATAAATAAGTTTGAGATGCAATGGCTATATAACTTAAACACGAAAATTTCTGAGTTGGCATTTGCCGGAAAACCCGGTGAAAAAACTAGTCGACTTATGATGGGAATGGAGCTTGGAATATTTTGTATGCAGTCATCTTTAGTCCCTTTGAAAAATAATGATTCATCCCAATCTAAGGCTCAAAATGAAGAGGCTTGTATAAACGAAATTATTGATTCAAAAGTCGTTGTTCTGGGAAAACTAAAAGCGTATTTAGACAACTTCGCTCAATTTGATAAAGATCAAAAAACATATCTGCAAAAATTGCAGGATGAAAATAAAGCACTAATCGCATCTAATCCAAAAAGTTTTAAGTATGGATATGAAGATTCTATTGGAGAAATAAAGGGCAGCTCGATTATTCAAGGTGGACGGAACGTACAACTACCCGAAATGACATATAACGAAGCGTTGGAGAATGTTAAAAGTCTAAGTGGTTTAGTGAGCCTGAAAGATAAGTCTGTTGCTGACTATAGATCAGCAGTGGCAGATCAAAATTACAAAAAAATAGATACATTTTTAGAAAGCTGTAAGCAAGGTGATTAAGCTCTAGGGATCTAGATACTTGACCCCCACCTAGGCTAAATAGTTATAACTTATATTTTTCGTCAGCTCTATTACATCAAGCCTCGATACATAGTTGTGCGTAATTGTCTGTTCTATTTGGAACAAGCGTCTAGTTATTGGACGCATGAAGCTCTTAAATTAATCTTCTCTTCGCCAATCAGATGCGCCATTGCAATGACTGCAACCCTCGTAGTAGCTGTTTTCAAGAATCTTTGTATTTCCTTCGCCGCACCATTCGCACAAATATATTTCTGGGAAGTCTGAAAGGCATGCCATACATAAAATTTGGTTGTGTTTCGTATTAATAACTGTGTGGAAGCCATCGCACTCAACACAGCTGGCTTCTGGATCCGAAAAATCTCCTTCCATGGCTCTAATATGTAGTTCACCATGATCTAAAAGAATATTTTCAATATCTTTGATGAAAATTCGCCTCTTACAATGTTTGCAATTCGTAGTGGCATCGCCTTCATATGTGAAGATCTTGGCGCAATGGGGGCAGCTAATATTAATTCTCGGCGCTGACAAATTGCATACTTCGCACTTTGCTTGGTAGAGAAAGTCCATGTTCTTTGAGCAAACTAAAGACTTAAAGTTGCAAGATGGGCAGGATTCAATTTTGAAACCTTGCGCCTTTAATTGTCGAAAAGTTGCTGCTTTTTGATCAAAAATAATCCGTAGATAAGTGTGATATTTCCTTAGTCCCTTATCTATATCTAATAGTTCTTTAGCCCAAGGCTTGAACACCTGAGGCCATTGGACAGTAATCATTTGGTGCAAAAAGTGCCAGGCCACTAATTGCTCTTGAACGATTTGCTCGGGTTTGGTTTTTTGCGCTTGAGCACCATGAAAAAAGTGAACGATTCTATTTCTATGCTTTCTTACTAAATGAAAAGCATCGGCGTGAGTCTTTGCTACCTTAATTCCAAGGGTCTTGTCTAGTGCCTCCAGGATCTCATCTAGATTTATTGATTGAAAATCACCATTGGTAAATTTTTGTAAATCTGGAACACTTTTTCTGCTTATTATCAAAGACCAATGTTCATTCATTAGTCTGGCCTTTAGCAATAACTCAAGCCCTGTATAGAAATGGATAAGAGAAAAAAATGGCTGATCCTTTATTTCAGTGATGGCTTTATTTAGAAAATTCAGAGAATTTTCTACTAAGCTAGAGAACATCATTTTATTGCTCATGCCTTGATCCTACGGGGTTGAATGAATAGCTTATTTTGGTTTAATTTTCTTTAACTCAGCTTCAACGACTGAGCGCCGCGTAGATTTGGTTGTAGCCTTAGCATTCTTTACATCCTGGTTTTTCACGCCAGCTTTTTTGGCGGCATACGCAATTTCATAATCTTGGTTGCTAATAGTTTTGCCGTCTTTCCCGCGTTTTTTGGGATTGTCTGCCATATGACCTCCTTGGTTGGTGTCTTGATGTTCCCACTTTCGGGTTAATTGAGCAATCCCTGCCACCCCCATGCCATCAAGCCTCATTAGACAGAGGATATGTAAATCAGGCAAGAGGATTTACAGTCCTCTGCACATTGGGTCTAAGCTGGTTGCGACCCGCCGCCCTACAAGCACCGAATCTCATGGCTCCCAGTGGTTTCGAATATTCCCGAATTGGCATCGACAGCATTGTGTTGGCGACATATTTTTTGTTTATTTAAAAATACAATCGCTTAATTTCTATTTGCGAAGACAGAATATTCCAGTAAGACGAATTATTGGTTTCATGATGCGATCCAATTACTCCAGCTAACATATCAACGAACTGAAGGTTTAAACAGCTCTTGCTATCTCTAATAGCGGTAGTGAGTTTAGTGGGCGCCTCAATTTCGTAAAGTAACATTTCTAGATAATGGTGAAGGCTTTTTCCATTCTCAACTTTGATCGATCTTGGATCGGGAATTAGAATAACCTCATCATATTTAGCCATCAGGTCAAGCAATAAAAGGCGTAACATATAGTTGTAAAGCTTGTTGCTATCTCTGCGCAAATTTCCATTTACATTTGCTTTTTTGGCAATGATTGCTTTAAATGTAATGGGATAATTTTCAGCTAGATTTTTTGCGTTAGTGGCAAAATTAGTGCGCGATGTATTGGGCATTTCTACCCATTTTTTCTCCCTTTTTTCATCCCATTTTCCATGTTTGTATAACTGCCTAACCTTTCGGCGCGGGAGATGGTCGTGGGATTCAGGAAGAATCATGGCGGCAATTGTCAGAAAGCGGCTTGAGCCACCGTGACCATACGGCTTGTCTAGTGACCAGCCCAAGTCCCCACTTTCATCAACATAAATTAAAGTTGCCACAAATGCCCCAAAGAAAATGGCTCCCAAAGGAGCCATTAGTAAAAAGTGACAGCCCCTAAGATCGGCGCGTTTACACCGCGCTTACGACGCCTTGTGGGTATCGCGATTGCTTTAGGATTTACCTGTCAAATAACATTTGAGCAAAGGGCGTAAGGTAAGTCAAGTATTTCAAACCCTAATAAGCTTTATAAGCAACAGAACAGTTTGTTAAGCATCTGAATCGATAATTAAAGTCTATAAAACCCTTATATGCCCATGGACCTACTTACCTTTCTTGTTAATGGGGGGTTGTAGTTTCTTTATTAATACCTTCTCTTTTGCTTGTGCTTCAGCTTTTGAAGATGTCCTTTGAACTTCAACCTTCCTTCCTTTGGCGGGCTTTACAGTTTCTTGCTTAATATGTTCTTTGACTCGTTCCTGTAGTCTTCCTGTTTCACCTACATACAAGGTTTGATTTTTGGGGTCCTTAATTTTGTATGTTCCAGGCTTTTCGGTTGGGAGTTTCTTGGCGCCTTCTTTATTAAATGGAACAGTTCTTTTGATTGCCATATAACTCCCCCTTAATGATGGATTGATGATCTCATCTTTAGTTAATTCAGGCAATCCCCTGCTGGCCCTATTCCATCGAGTCTAGTTAGATGGAGGATTAGTCATTGTCCATGCCAAATGGAACAAATTTGTTTGGCGTCTAGTTATGGGACGCTTAATTAAAAACGCCACCCAAAGGTGGCGTCCAGACTCTGTTTTAAATATTAAAACTTATACCCAACGCCAACCAAAAAATTATATGCATTGGCACTGGTGGTTAGAGTTTCTGTATAGGCCGCCCCCAAAATCGTTCCGCTATAAGAATTAGTTTTATTACCATAGTTGAAATAATTACCCTCAGCAAAACCATACAGCCCACCCGTAATAATTTGTTTGTAGCCTAAGCCAAGTGAGTATCCAGTATAGGTTTGACTTCCCGAGCTACCGCCCAGCGATGACTTGATAGACGCTCCTGTATAGCCAACTTTTCCGTAAAGAAGCCCGTCATTTCCGATGGGCGTGGCAGGCGATATAAAGAAATTGTAAGAATTCTCTTTCTTGTAGCTACCTTGTGCTGTTCCAAGCCCTGAAATGCCAACGGTGTAATTGGATGACTGACTCTCTAAGGGTGAATACTCGGCGCCAATGCCCAATAAAAAATCTTTGCTTACGGGAATCATATAGCCAGCCGTGATGGTTCCTGTAAATCCATTGCTGCTATCAATCGAGGTGTTGTAAGGAAAATAGCCGTAGCCAGTGACATTTACTCCCGAATTAGAAAAGCTTGGACTAACACTTTCAAATCCTATACCGACTTGACCAAAAAATCCATCGAACGAAGTCGATTGTGCATGTGCAGTACCAATGGATGATGTTGCAAATGCTGCAGCTAATACTGTATATAAACGCAGTTTTTTCATGATGAATCCTTCTGTGGTTGATAGAAGGTTTCATTGTTGATGTGAGCCAGTGTCACCCCATGAGACTATGCTTATAGAAAATCACATTAAATACACATGTGGTTTTAATGGGACAGATCATGGACAGAACCGAACGTTTTTATAAAATTCAAAAAATGTTGAGTGATCGCAAATTAGTGACCACAGAACAATTTTTAAATGAGCTTGAAATATCAAGAGCAACCTTTAGAAGGGATTTGGAGTATTTGCGCGATCGCCTTGGCGCCCCAATAGAGTGGAATGCGGAATTAGGCGGCTATCAATTACAAAATTCGCCTGGTGAAAATCTGAGCGCTCTTCCAGGACTGTGGCTTAACCAATTTGAAATTCACTCTTTACTCTCTGTTATTGAATTACTCCGTAATATTGATCCTGAGGGGCTTATCGGCTCACAAGTAAATCCGATTCGAGAGCGATTAGAAAAGCTATTGGAAAAGGGTGATTATTCAGCAAAGGAAGTCTCTCGCAGAATACGAATAACAACCATAGCAAGTCGCCTTACTCCCACTCGATTCTTTGAAATCGTAGCGCATGCTCTACTTGCTAGAAAGCGACTGCAAATCACGCACTATGGCAGGCAAGATAATAAGCTTAGCGAGCGCGAAATCTCGCCACAGCGTTTAGTGTATTACCGCGATAACTGGTATCTAGACGCTTTTTGCCACAACAAGGATGATCTACGTACTTTTGCAATGGATGCGTTAGGAGTTGTCACGCTCTTAGATAAGCCTGCAGTTTCGATAGAAGAAACTGACTTAAGGGCTGAACTCGAATCAGGTTATGGAATCTTTGCGGGTGCTAAACAGGAGATTGCAAAGCTTAAGTTCAGTCCATTTAGAGCAAGGTGGGTCTCAAAAGAAATTTGGCATCCTAATCAAAAAAGTGAGATGCAAGAGGATGGCTCATTACTGTTGTGGATTCCTTTTAGTGATGAGCGAGAGTTAATGCTTGACATATTGCGACAGGGCGAGGAGGTTGAGGTCGTTGCACCAGCCGCTCTTCGGGAGATGGTAAAAAATAAATTGAGGTTGGCTATAAAGATTTATAAAGATTAAGAGTATTCAAAACTGAAACTACCAATTTCTGGCATTTGGATTAAAAAATGGGTTTGGCGTATTAAGTTGAGGTGAGTTGTGGGGCAAGATGGGCTGTGGAGTCATAGCAGTTCCCAGCGGCAAACCAATTGCGTCATTGAAAAATGTCACATTACCCGTGTTTTGCGCAGTTCCAAGTGGAAGTCCTTTTGCGTCGCTATAAAAGGTAGTGTTGCCTACTTGATTGGCAGTTCCCAAGGGCAGCTCCATAGAGTCATTAAAGAAAGTGACCTGAGCCTGTAAAGGCGGTGCCAATAAGGCAGTTATTAAAAGAAAATTTCGCATAAAAATCCCCAAGTAATTATTGAAAAATTCGAATGACAGCCTTAGGCAAATAGCTTTCTAAAGTAAAGTCTTCTCCACCCAACTGGTGTAATGCTTTGATCGGCTGCTGCCAAGACAAAATCGGGAGCCTGAACCTTGCGGGCGTAATCCTTGGCAGCACTTGAGCATGGGATGCCAAGGATTACCGCAGTATCAATGGCTGCTTTAACCGCAAAAGCACTAAATCTAGGATCGGTTTGAGATATCTGTACAGGAAGCAAGACGCTCAAAATAAGGGCAGACGAGATCACGTATTACTGCCTAGAAGGGGTGTAGCCAATACGATTGCCTGAGTTATCAAAGTAGTTGGTAACTCCCGTGGGGGCTTGAACTTCGTAGGCAAGGCGATTGCCTTTGTTGTCATAGACACCATTGGTGGCATTGAAGTTATTGGCACTATTGTTGTAATTGTAAGGACTGTTTTGCCAGTTGTAGGGACTATTGTTGTAGTTATTAGGGCTGTTCTCCCAGTTATAGGCAGAAGCACTAAATGGAACGGCTTGGGCACTCGCGGTACGGGCAAACAATGCAAATTGAATGACTAACAGCATGATGACAAGATATTTCATAGCAATCTCCATGGTGAGCGATGAAATATCAGAATATGTGCTGGGAAGCTCACTAGATGAGCCCAATGAAAAATTATCATTAACTAAATTTAGCTAGCGTCTAAAGACTGGACGCTTCTTGCTCAAAATCGATGTTTCCTATAGTAAAGTGGATACACATTGGAGCCACGGAGGCGGTATGAAAGACGCTGGAATGCGAATAAGGGTTGAGCAGGAGCTTAGAGATGCTTTCATTGCAGCATGTCAAAAATTAGATGTTCCTGCTGCTCAAGTACTTCGCGAGCACATGAAAGCAGTCGTGAGTAAAGTAGACGAGACTGGTGGGCCAACTCAAAAGAGGAAGCATGGAGCTACTAGATAACATCAATCGCCTACTTGGCGATGATCTGAGGCAATCCATCAAGCCAGCTTCAAAGCTAAAGATAGCTGCATCCTGCTTTTCTATATACGCTTATGAAGCCTTAAAGCAAGAGCTAGAGATGGTGGATAGTCTCCAGTTCATTTTTACTGCACCAACATTTGTGCCAGATGAAGTTACGGACAAGGTAACAAAGGAGAGTAGAGAGTTTCACATTCCGAAGTTGGATCGTGAAAAAAGTCTTTATGGCACTGAATTTGAGATTCAGTTGCGAAACAAGCTGAACCAACGTGCAATTGCTAAAGAGTGTGCGGAGTGGTTGCGGCGAAAGGCTACATTTAAATCTAATAAGTCGAAAGCCCCTATGCAGCAATTTGCTTGCGTCCAGTCAGGAGATGTCGACACTGCATACATGCCCTTGCATGGCTTTACCGCAGTAGATTTAGGTTATCAGCAAGGCAATGCAGTATCTAATCTTGTAAACAAGATGGATGACGCAGCTTTTACTAATACATATTTGACCTTGTTTGAGCAGATTTGGAGCGATCAAGAAAAAGTTATAGATGTAACGGAGCAAATCTGCGAGCACATCGCATCTGTCTTTCAAGAAAATTCGCCTGAGAGAATTTACTTTTTGATGCTTTACAACATCTTTAACGAATTTCTAGAAGATCTTGATGAGGATGTTTTGCCAAATGACAGGACAGGCTATCAAGAGACATTAATTTGGAAAAAGCTCTTTAACTTCCAAAAAGATGCAGCTACTGGAATCATTAACAAGCTAGAAACATACAACGGCTGCATTCTTGCGGACAGCGTCGGCCTGGGTAAAACGTTTACTGCATTGGCAGTGGTCAAGTACTACGAGTTAAGAAACAAGTCGGTTCTTGTCTTGTGCCCTAAGAAGCTTGCTGATAATTGGTTAAATTACAGCCGCAATCTTAAGACTAATATTTTCGCTAGCGATCGCTTTAATTACGATGTGCTTGCACATACTGATTTGAGTAGAACATCTGGTGAATCCTTTGGAACGCCTCTTAATCGTATCAATTGGGGTAACTATGATCTTGTAGTGATTGATGAATCACACAACTTTAGAAACAATGATGCGTATAAAGGCAAGGAAACTCGCTATCAGAAATTAATGAACCAAGTCATACGTGAAGGCGTGAAGACTAAAGTATTGATGCTTTCCGCCACACCAGTGAATAATCGCTTTAATGATTTACGTAACCAGCTTGCGTTGGCCTATGAAGGTGACTCAGAGAGCCTTACTAAAAAATTACGGACAACCAAATCCATTGAAGAAATTTTTCGAAATGCCCAGCTAGCCTTTAATAATTGGGCAAAGTTGCCGCCTGAAAAGCGTACAGCTCGCGCAATTCTTGATGGCCTAGATTTCGATTTTTTTGAATTGTTAGACAGTGTCACGATTGCAAGATCAAGAAAGCACATTCAGAACTTTTATGACACTACGGATATTGGCAGATTCCCAGATCGCCTAAAGCCATTGTCCTTCCATTGCCAGCTTACAGATCGTAAAGATGTGATGAGCTTTAATCAAATATTTGAACAGCTATCACTATTGAAATTAGCTGTTTATGCGCCCATTAGTTACATTCTTCCAAGTCGCATGAAGAAGTATGAAGATTTATATGACACAGAAGTGGACGGCGGAAAAGGTAAGTTAAGGCAGCTTGATCGCGAGAAAAGCTTACAAGCTTTAATGACGACCAATTTGCTAAAGCGTTTAGAAAGTTCAGTACAGGCTTTCCGTTTAACTCTTGCTAGCTTGCGTGACAGCAACAAAAAAACACTGGAAAAAATTGAGGAATTCAATAGAGCTGGCACCGTAGTTTCAATTACTGATTGGACTGATGGTGTTGAAGAGTTAGAGGCAGATGAGGATGACTTTCCCTTATTAAGTGAAAATGAGATTGGTGGCAAGGTAAAGATTAACCTTGCGGATATGGATTTACCTTCGTGGTCGCATGAGCTAAGCGCTGACTTAGAAATTATTAATGCATTGCTCCAGTCAATGCAAAAAATTACTCCAGATGCTGATGCAAAGTTACAGCACTTAAAAAAATTAATTGCTGAAAAGATCAAAAATCCAATTAATGTTGACAACAAAAAAGTATTGATTTTTACGGCTTTCGCAGATACTGCAAACTACTTGTATGCGAACTTAGCTGATGACTTACTTAAAAACTGTGGGTTGCACACTGGAAGGGTTACGGGGAAGGACGCGCCAAAATCTACTGTAGGTAAAGGGTATGACTTTCAGGAACTCTTAACGCTGTTTTCACCGAGATCAAAGGAAAAGACTTTGATTCTTCCAAACGAGTCTTTAGAGATTGATGTACTAATTGGAACAGATTGCATATCAGAAGGGCAGAATCTTCAGGATTGTGATTATCTAGTGAATTACGATATTCACTGGAATCCTGTTCGCATTATTCAAAGATTTGGTCGCGTTGATCGTATAGGCTCTCAGAATACTTCAATCCAATTAGTGAACTATTGGCCTGATATTTCATTGGATGAATACATCAATTTGAAAGAGCGTGTTGAAAGTCGCATGATGATTGCAGACGTAACTGCTACGGGTGATGACAACGTACTTAGCTCACAAGCCAACGATGTTGCATACCGCAAAGAGCAATTGCGTAAATTACAGGAAGAAGTGATTGAACTTGAGGATCTAAAAACAGGCGTATCTATTACAGACCTTGGTTTAAATGATTTTAGGATGGACTTGCTGAACTACGTCAAAGCAAATGGCGATCTCGCAGCATTGCCAAACGGTATGCATGCCGTTATTCCAGCCAAACCTGAACAGGGTTTACCTTCTGGAGCAATATTCACGCTGCGAAATCGCAATGATGGCATTAACGTGAACCAGCACAACAGGTTGCATCCTTACTACCTTGTTTATGTAGACGTGGGTGGCAATGTTGTTGCGAACCACACTGAAGTTAAGCCTTTACTTGACTTAGTGAGAGCTAACTGCAAAGGGCAGCCTGAGCCGTTGCTGGAAGTATGTAAGCAATTCAACAAAGAAACTGCTGATGGAAGAAAAATGGGCATCTACTCAGAGCTGCTAAGTTCAGCCATCAAGAGCATGATTGACGTGAAGGAAGAGAAAGATTTGGATAGTCTATTTACATCAGGTAAGACTACAGCCCTGGTGAATGCTATTGCTGGCATTGATGAGTTTGAGCTTGTGGCGTTTATTGTCGTTCAGGGCTAGCCATGAGAGCAGTCCTATTTGATTACCCTAAAAATGCATTTTTTGGAAAGACTATTCCAAAGACTAAATTTTATGAGCATGGAAACGTTTCAAATAAGCTCAAAGATATGTTTGTTAAACAGGTTGAACAGATTACATGGCTATACAAGTTAGCTCCTGAAACTATTAATGTTCAGGCCACGAAAGACATTCCTGAAATCCAAATTTTTGAGATAGCACTAAAAGATGATGATCTAAGCGAAGATATTTTGCTTTGCATAGATAAGGCAGTTAAATTTCCAATCGTCTTCGAAATTAAATCAAAGGCAGGGGTTAAAACAGTTTGTGCGTTAAAAACAAAATCAAATGCTGATGGCTGGAAAATTAGCCGCTATATGCACTCGAATCTCTGCTCTGATGAAATTCAACGGGCGAAGTTAGACATTGGACTTAATTTAAATTTAATCTACGAGCAAATTATTCTCGCTGTTTGTGGTGCACAAATGAGACAAGATGAAAGTCTGGAAGAGTTTGTCGAGCGTAGATCTGCAATAAAGATTAAGTCAATTTTGATTGATGGGTTAAAGAATAAAGTTATGGCAGAAAAGCAATTCAATAAAAAAGTAGAGTTGAATTCAAAGCTGCGTATCATGGTTGAAGAACTCAACCATCTGATTGATTAAAAGGTCAATAATGGAAAAATTGCAGATGCAAACACCTGAAGCTGTAAAAATAAATTTGGAGAAGCTAAAGGCTTTATTTCCTAATTTTGTTACAGAGGCAAAGAATCCTAATGGTCAGCTAGTACAAGTATTCGACTTTGAATTATTTCGCCAAGAGTTATCTGAACAATTAGTTGATGGACAGCAAGAAAGATATCAGATTAACTGGCCTGGAAAACGTGAATCCCTGCTTCTAGCAAATTCCCCCATATTCAAAACTATGAGGCCGTTAAAGGATAGAAGTATCGGTTTTGACTCAACTAAAAATTTATTTATAGAGGGCGATAATCTTGATGCTCTTAAGTTGCTACAAGAAACTTATTTAGGGAAGGTTAAGTTAATTTATATTGATCCACCCTATAACACTGGTAGTGATCTTATCTATGATGATGACTTTTCAATGGCTAATGATGACTATCTTAAGCAGTCTGGTCAAAAAGATGACCTTGGTGGTCGCTTAATAGCCAATACTGAGTCAAATGGTAGATTCCATTCAGATTGGCTAAGCATGATTTATCCAAGAATTAAGCTAGCAAAAAATCTACTAGCAAATGATGGCCTTATATTCATTAGCATTGATGATGGCGAGGTTCACAATTTACGTAAAGTTTGCGATGAAATTTTTGGTGACCAAAACTTTATTGCAAATATTGTTTGGCAGAAGAAAACATCGCCAGATGCAAGAATGGCAATTAGTGCAGCCCACGATCATATTTTGCTATACGCTAAAAATGCTGAACTTATGTCGTTGTCTTATTTGCAAATTGATGATGAAAGGAGAAAAAGCTTTTCAAATCCTGACTCAGACCCTCGCGGTGACTGGGCTTCAGTTGATTTAACTGGGCAAACAGGTAGAGCGCCAAAGTCCCAGTTTTATAGCATCAAAACTCCTTCTGGACTTGAAATGCCTCCCCCAGAAGGCAGATGTTGGGCATTGGCAGAGAGTACGTTTCTTGAGTTACAGCGTGACAATAGAATTTGGTTTGGAGCAAATGGATCCAATCGACCTCGTTTGAAAAAATTTATTTCAGAATCTGAGGGCATTAGACCTTGGACCTGGTGGGATAATAAATCAGTAGGGCATAACCAAGAATCAAGTCAAGAATTGAAAAACTTATTTGATGGAAATTTAGTTTTCGATAATCCAAAGCCAACTAGATTAATACAGCGAATTGTTCATTTGGCTACCAATGCTAAGAGTGAGGACATTGTTCTTGATTTTTTTGCAGGATCTGGTACTACAGCTCATGCTGTTATGGCACAAAATGCTTTGGATGGTGGTAATCGAAAATTCATCTTAGTGCAGCTTGATCAAGAGATACAAAAAGGCACAAATGAATTTAAGGCTGATTCAGTAGCATATAAATTAGGTTATAAAACTATATCAAGCTTAAGTATTGATCGCATTGTTAGAGCGGGAAAATTGTTTAATGGAAATCTAGGTGATCACAGTGTTGATACTGGTTTTAGAGTTTTGAAGGTTGATTCATCTAATCTAACTGATGTTTATTACAAACCCGATGCGGTATCTCAGGATTTACTTAGCGATCAAGCAGATAACGTTAAAGCAGGCAGAACGCCTGAAGATTTGCTATTTCAAGTGCTTCTTGATTGGGGTGTTGATTTGTCACTACCCATTCATAAGGAGACCATTCAAGGTAAAGCTGTTTATCTCGTAGACAAAAACGCATTAGCAGCTTGTTTTGATGGCAATGGTGGTGTTGATGAAGAGTTTGTGAAAGAGCTAGCAAAAAAACAGCCATTACGCGTTGTATTTCGTGATGCAGGTTTTAAGTCAGATAGCGTGAAGATTAACGTAGAGCAAATTTTCAAGCTTGTTTCACCAAGCACTGAAGTGAAGTGCATTTAAGGCTTGACTATGAAGCTTAAGTTCAAAGTTCAAAAATACCAATCTCAAGCAGTGCAAGCTGTTACGGACTGCTTCGTAGGTCAATCACTTGCAAGTGCTGTTCAGTATCGCGTTGATCCTGGCAAGGCTAACAATGCTACTGAAGCAATGTTTGACACTGGTTTTAGGAATTCAGATTTCACAATCAGTAACAGCAAGATTTTTGAAAACATTGCACAAGTACAGCGTGGTCAAAACCTACCTGTTTCAGCAAACTTAATCAGCACTAAGGTTTGTCAAGTAAACCTAGATGTTGAGATGGAAACGGGTACTGGAAAGACCTATTGCTATATCAAGACAATATTTGAGCTTAACAAACTCTATGGCTGGAGCAAGTACATCATCGTCGTGCCAAGCATTGCGATCCGCGAGGGTGTTTACAAGTCCCTTCAGATCACAGCTGATCACTTTCTAGAAAGTTATGGCAAGAAGGCTCGATTCTTCATCTACAACTCAAAACAGTTGCATAACCTTGAAAGCTATTCCTCAGATGCAGGAATCAATATCATGGTAATCAACGTCCAAGCTTTCAATGCGACTGGTAAGGATGCACGTAGGATTTACGAGGAGCTTGATGACTTTCAGTCACGAAGACCAATTGATGTGATCAAGGGCAATAAGCCCATCATGATCTTGGATGAACCTCAAAAGATGGAAGGGGCAAAGACACTGGACTCATTGAAGGAGTTCAATCCTTTATTCATGTTGCGCTATTCAGCCACACACAAGACTACGCACAATAAGATTCATCGCCTTGATGCTCTGGATGCGTATAACCAAAAGCTGGTGAAGAAGATTGCTGTTCGCGGCATTTCCGTCAAAGGCTTATCAGGCACAAATAGCTATCTTTATTTTGAAGGAATTCAAGTGAGCGCCACTAAGCCACCTGAAGCTCGTATTGAATTTGAGATCAAACAAAACAATGGCAATAAACGTGTTGTTCGCAAACTCTCAAAAGGTCAAAACCTGTATGACGAATCAAATGGTATGGAACAGTACCATAATGGTTACGTCATTGCTGACATAAATGCAAACACAGACACTGTTAGCTTTACGAATGGTATTGAGCTTATTGCAGGTGAAGCTGTGGGCGATGTGAATGAGTTGTCATTGCGCCGTATTCAAATCCGTGAAGCAATTAAAGCCCACTTTGAGAAAGAGCAGAGCTTGTTCAATCAAGGCATCAAGGTGCTTAGCCTTTTCTTTATTGACGAGGTTGTGAAGTATCGTGATTACAGCCAAGATGATGAGCAAGGTGAATACTCGCGTATTTTTGAGGAAGAGTACAACAACGTACTGAACGAAGTTCTCACTCTCGAAGACACTGCTTACAACAAGTACTTGCGTGGCATACATGCTAATCAGACGCACAGCGGGTACTTCTCAATTGATAAGAAGACCAAGCGCCTTGTTGATCCTGAAACTGGCAAAAAATCCACCGAAACAGATGATGTTGATGCGTATGACTTGATCCTGAAAGATAAGGAGCGTTTGCTCTCGTTTGCAGAGCCAGTGCGCTTTATCTTTTCACACTCAGCATTGCGTGAAGGTTGGGACAATCCAAATGTGTTTGTGATTTGCACACTGAAACATAGTGACAACACAATTTCACGTAGACAAGAAGTTGGACGTGGCTTACGTCTGTCTGTGAATCAGCTTGGTGATCGCATGGACAATCCAGCAACGGTACATCAGGTGAATGTGCTTACGGTTGTTGCGAGTGAAAGTTACAAAGACTTTGTAACAGCATTACAGCGTGATATTAGCGAATCGCTTTCAGAGCGTCCTAGAGTTGCAAATGAGGCATATTTTTCAGGCAAAGTCCTCAAGACAGATGCTGGTGATGTAGCTGTGACACCTCAGATCGCAAAGCAAATCTACAAGTACCTAGTCAAGAACGACTACACGGATGATTTGGATAGAGTCGCTGAGAAGTACCATGAAGAAAAGCGTACTGGCACTGTAGCTGAGTTACCTCCTGAATTAAAGCCATATGCAGAGCAAGTTTTTGCTCTCATTGAAACAGTGTTCAATGATACACAGCTACCAATGCCTGAAAATGATCGTGGTGCAAAAATCAATCCATTGAACGGTAATTTTGAGAAAAAAGAGTTCAAGGAGCTTTGGAATCGCATTAATAGTAAAGCTGCATACAGTGTCCACTTTGATAGTCAAGAGCTGATTGCAAAGTGTATAGCAACGTTGGATGCTGAGATGCGGGTTACGCCTTTACAGTACACGGTGCATCGTGGCGAGCAAGCGGATACTGCCACCTATGACGATGTGAAAAGTGGTGATGCGTTCACGCTTGTTGAAACTGAGACTGCAAGTGAGCGTGTCTCAGCCCATTCATCAGTCAAATATGATCTAGTTGGAAAGATTGCAGAGGCTACACAACTTACTCGTGCAACGATCGTGTCAATCCTAGGTGGTGTAACTAAACCTGTATTTGCTCAGTTCAGGACTAATCCTGAAAGCTTCATTGCCGAAAGTAGCCGTCTAATTAACGAGCAGAAGGCTACTAGCATCATTGAGCATTTAGCTTATGACCCTATTTCTGAAACGCATGACATTGATATTTTCACAAGCACTCAGTCTAAGCAAGACTTTTCTAAGGCTGGAGATAAACTGAAGCGTCATATCTATGACTACGTAGTGACGGACTCAAATGTAGAGCGAAACTTCGTCAAAGAGCTTGATACAAGTGAAGAAGTAGTTGTTTACGCAAAGTTACCACGCGGCTTTCAAATACCCACACCAGTTGGTTCATACAATCCTGATTGGGCGATTTCCTTCAAGCATGGTGATGTAAAGCATATCTACTTCGTGGCTGAAACAAAAGGCTCTATGTCTTCAATGCAGCTGAGTGAGATTGAAAAGTCCAAGATCAAATGTGCTAGAAAATTCTTCGAAGAAATTAATAAGCGCATTGATGTGGATAAGGTCCGTTACGACGTAGTTGATAGCTATGGCAAGCTAAGAGAGCTTGTCTCGAGTAAATAGATCGCCCAAATCCTAATTTGAACTTAAGCTTGTAAGCGTCCCGTAACTAGACGCTCGACTTGCAAAACTTACAGTATTTCTTTCCAGCCAATACAAGCCTAGACTCACCCAAAACAATTAGATTGTTACAGGGTGAGCTAACTCTGTTCAAGCGACCTAAAAGCCATCAATGGCAATGCCGCTTCAAATTACCCAATGGCGAATGGCATGCCGCATCTACTGCTACAGAAGATCTTGATACGGCCCAAACCCAAGCCATAGCCATTTACGAGACAGTAAAGATCAAGATCAGCGCTGGCTTGGCAGTCGTGACCAAGACTTTTAAGCAGGTTGCCTTGGATGAAATTGCCAATATGGCACAGGCTCTACACAACAAAACAGGTAAGCGAACTTACAGGGATTATGTCTTTGCCATTAACAAATACCTTATTCCGTTCTTTGGGCAATACGAGATTGGTCAAATTACCAATGAACTGCTGACGGATTTTGAATCATGGAGAATTGCCGAAATGGGGAGAATACCCATGGCCAGCACTAAGCGTAATCACGCTAGTGCGTATATACGTGTAATTAATCTAGCGAGAGATCGTGGATATATTGCGGTTAACAAAGCCGTTCCATTGTTAGATAGCAAAGGAAAGAAAAGCCAGCCAAGACCTGCATTTAGCGCAGAAGAGATTGCAGAATTATTGAGCTATACAGAGACTTGGCAAAAGAGTAGTTATACGGCGAGAACAGCCATGATGCGAACACTATGTTCTTTCTATATCGAGTTTTTGGTCAATACAGGTGTTCGTCATGGAACAGAAGCATTGCCCTTACGCTGGAAGCATTTGCAGTGGCATTGGATCGGCAATAAGAAATACTTGAGAATTTGGGTGTCAGGCAAGACAGGCCCACGCTACTTAGTTGCTAAGAATAGGGTGGTCAAGGTTTTAGAAGAGATCTTGAAGTGGCAAGAGTTGCCATATTCGAGCTTGAATGCTGTGATTGAAGCTAAGGTAGATCAATTGATATTTCGTCTGCCAACAGGCGAGCAAATTAGCAACATGGAAAATATCTTTCGCAACTTAATGGTTCGTAGCAATATGAGAATTGATGGAGGCGGTCAAAATAGAACCTTGTATAGCCTGCGCCATACTTATGCCACATTTGCACTAGCTAGCGGTGTTGATATACACACATTGGCTAGGCAAATGGGCACTAGTGTTGGCATGATTGAGCGGCATTATTCAAAACTGACTCCAATGATGAATGCGGAGAAGCTTGCTTGATGAATTTACAGCTGTTCTATTTGGAACAAATTACTAGTCACATAAAACAACAGCTACCCCTGCAGTGGTAGCAGTCATCTTAAACAGTGATTACTGCTTTTTCAGTTTGATTGGCTGTACGCTCAACCACTTTGTAAGCAGCATTTGCTTCAGCGCCCAAGTCCCACAGATCAGGCTTGAGATCGACATTTTTGCTGCTTTGTTTGATTTGCTCGTAGCGTTGTTCGCGACGAGCCTTTACAAACTCTCCAGCTTCCTTGTTGATCACAAACTTGATGGGTAGGCGAGCAGAGATCTCCGCTAACGCTTTTTCCATGGCACGCCAGTCCGTATCGTCAGGCTTTTTAGTAAAGAGCAGTTTGGCAAATACATACCCTGAGTTTTTGCTATCAAAACTGAGCGGCTCTTCAATCTTGTTGATGTCCTTGGTGCTTTTCACCAATTCATCCAATTTTGAGCCCGTGAGTTTGTTAAGCGCATACCCTTTTGTCAGGTATTCCTCAAAAGCATCAGCGGGAATTTGCGTGATTAAGTAGATATTTGTCCAGCTTGCAGGCAGTTGATCCACATACTGAATAAAACGTGGATATACCCGACCAATTGCAGAGAACTTACGAACTGTACTGCTGTAGTCCTTGAGCCCCACCTCCTCGCAAAACGTCTTAAATTGAAACTTATCAAGCGATTGCTCGGCTTCATAGACTACGCGGCACATCTCCAAAGTGCTACGAGCTGTTTTCTCAACTCCAGCCTTAAAAGCGGCAACATACTCTTTGCGCTCTTTAGGAACAATGGTTGTGACATCAGCTGTAGCGGCTTCTACACTAAGCTTGCGCTCATATTGCACAAGTCCAGCATTGGCAGTTGCCTTGGCTAGCTTGGCTTTATCCAGTGCTGCTTGCATTTTGCGTGCCTTATCTTCATCTGACTCTTTAGGCTCAGATTTAGATTCAGTGCTAGATGCGGGAGGTGGCTGCTCTTGCCCCTCTACTTCAAATACCTCATCAAAAGTCGATGAGTTTTCTGTAATGACATTGGCGTTCATGCCGCGAATATCCACAGAAGGCATTACTGCTTCAGTTGCTACAGCCTTAGTTGATTGATTATTTGTTTGAATTACATTTTCCATTTTGACTACTCCTTAAAAATCAACTTAGCGGTTGTGACGAAAGTGTCGTTGTGCTTTGTTGATGGAGTCACTGTACATTTTTCGGATTTTTCGAACAAATCATCGCGTTGTTTTATTTCCTTGACAGAAAAATACGAAAAATCAGAGCCATATAGATATTGGCTTGGCTGGCGATTTTATTTTTATAGAAAAATGATGAAATTTATTCGATTAAGAAAATGTCATCAACAAATTCTTAACCGAATAATTCATTTCGTTAAATTAATTCCATCGCGTTACGACACATCTCAGGATTGGCGTCGATATATTTTTGGGTGACTGCAATAGAGCGATGACCTGCGATTTCAGCCAAGACTCGCACACCGATACCTTTTTGTGCGAGCGTGGTAATCATTGATCGTCTTCCTGAATGGCTGCTTGCACCACTGATTCCAGCGCCACGATACAGCGCAAAGAACCAGACGCATAAGCCATTGGGTGAAAACTTCAGCTTTCTATCGGTATGAAAAAAAGCAATAGTAGGGTCTTTAATGTATCTAGTCTTTAAATAGCCCTCCAATTCGGCTTTGAGCTTGCTGGAAACAAAGACTGTGCGTGGATGGCCGCCTTTGGTTTGCGCTGCGGAGAGTTTGATTTCATTTTTGATCGTGCCATCGTCATTGACAACAACGCCCAGTTTTAACGAAGCAATCTCAGCCACTCGCATACCAGTCAAAAAGCTGGTCAGGATGATTGCGCGATTGCGCTCGGGGTATTTTCTGGTGCTTGCATAGCGCAGAACTTGATCTAATTCTGCTTGGGTAAGGGTTTTAGCTTGAGCCATTTGTAAATCCTTTCATAAATAAAAAAGCACATATAAGTGTGTTTTCTTATTATGAAAAAAGCGACCGACAGCTTTTTAGTTAAGATCTTCCAAGAATCAATGACTTAGCAAATCAGGTTAAGAATCCTAGACTTTTCTTAACCTGTATTTGTTATTAATATTTATGCGGAATGCCTCAGTACTGTCGTCTAAAGACTACGAATTGGGTATCTATAAACGCAATGCTTCAAATTAGCCCTACACGCTACTTGATAAGCGTTTAAGTACAAGACGCTGTGAGCTTGAAAGATCAGTGCTTGTAGGGCTTCTTTGAGGTGGTTTTGATGTTAAAAAGACTGTCTAGTGTTCAAATCCACATTTGTAGCAACAAATATCGGTTTATTGGCGCCTACAGCTTTGCAGTGATGAGCTTTTAAGTCCCACTCATCTTTTGTTCCATTTAGAACATCATCAATTTCAATATGTACTTCACCTGTGGTTTGCAAATAGATGCAATAGCCATCAACTAGTTCTTTAGATTTGGTTAGTGGCTCATAGTGAACAATCCACGAGATCACCAAGTCTGGTGTCTCGGCTATACCACAAGCATCTAATTTTTTAAGCGTTCTGATTTGATCATCCGTTTTGGCGCTATGTTGAAATTGCTCATACTCGTAAAAATCCACTAGATACTTTTGGTTGGGATTGTGAAGCTCTACTGAGCCGTTATATATGGCTCTTCGAAATAAGCCCTTGCCAAATGGGGTGTTGTACTTGTCGTTGATAAAACCTCTAATTGCGATTTGCCTCATTTTTATTCTCCTTGATTTCTAAATTGAGTTCTCGTTGCCAGTTGCTTTGTTGGTTACAAGAGAGATCAGAAAAGATCAGTTGCAGTAAGAGTCGCAGATCTCAAAAGAGGAGTTTCGTAGTCGTGTTGCTGAGTCAGAGTTACTCATTTGCCACTTTGAGTAACTCATTAGCAACTACTCAAACTCAACTTTGCGACTCCTTTTTTCTTTATGCGACATCTACTGTGTAACCAAGCAACTCGCAAAAATATTTATGACCGCCACAGAAAAACCATATTTTTTCTATCCAAAATGAACCAAAAAACGACTCATGGAAAAAAGAGGTCGACCAAACCAAATGACCGAAAACAAACTAACTGTGCCCATTAACTACATAGGAGAAAACAATGAGCGCATTAAATAGTTTGAAGTTAGTAGCCGTAAAAAAACCACGCAATATCCCTGCAATCGTTACACGCAGAAATAAACTTTCATCAAAATTATGGGAGCAGATAAATTTGGCTAAGAGTCAAATGGACGGCAAGCCTTTTGTAGTGATGAAATATCGTTCTGTTAAAGATCCTGCTACGGGATTGCGTAAACAGGTAGAGGTTCCAAAGCGTATTAAGCCTTGGTGGTTCCAATCAGAACAAGGCAGAGTCTGTGTTTCTGTGAAATATGGGAGCTGGACGATTGAATTGGCAAAGGGAAAGCCAAGTGTAGAAGTTGCCAGTGGAGAAGAGCTTGTAAATGCACTAACAGCAATTAAGCAGGCTGTAGAAGCAGGCGAGCTAGATCAGCAAATAGAAATAGCTAGTAGCAGTTTGCGCAGTGGATTTAAGCGTTAGGCAAAAGGATGCAAGCGTCTAGTATTAAGACGCTTGCAGGTTAAGAAAAGCTAAATACCTATATGAAAAGATATAAGGCAACCGTCAATGCAGCAGGGATGTGGGTGGAAACTATCCTTTATGCTCAAAATCCTGCTCAGGCTATGAAGTTATTTCAAGCTATCTTTGGTACCAAAAACGTACCTCATCAACCACTGCAGATTGGATAACCATGAGATTTGATGAAATTGCTCCGCAAGGGCCACTAAGCCCAGAGCAAGCTAGGCTTAAATCAATGAAAGATCGTGTAAAGCGTGATCAGCAGGCTGTTAAAGCTGAGCGGGCCAGGCAACAAATGCACAAGGCGCAGCAAGACTTAAGCGCAATTAATAGGCAGAAGTAAAGAAAACCCCCTTTAAAAGGCCTAATTCTTATATTGTTGTAAATAAACACCCTAATAGATTGGGGTAATAGATATCTGTACAATCCATAGCAACAACACCCCCCAAGCCTCTTAACAATGCTCACCCCGGGGGGTTTTTTACTTATGAGATATCAAAAACCATCAGCCACAATTCAAGAGCAGATTGCGATTATGCGAAATCGCGGACTGATTGTTGCTGATGAGAGTTATGCAAGACAGTATTTGGAATTTATTGGTTACTTTAGATTGGCGGGATATGCATTGCCATTCCAGTTGAATTACAACGCTGATGGAACCCACGAATTTTTGCCCAATACCCGCTTTGAAGATGTTGTTGACCTATACGTGTTTGATAGAAAACTTCGTCTTTTGGTTATAGATGCGCTGGAGCGAATTGAGGTTGCTGTAAGGGCTACCATTAGTCGGCAGATGAGCGAGAGAATTGGTGCGCACTGGTATTTGGATGGAACTCCATTTTTTCCTGGTTTTGATCACGATGATTTTTTGGATCGCTTAAAAAAAGATATTGGTCACGACCATTCTAGAAAAGCTGTAAGACAAATATTTATTCAGCACTACTACGATAAGTACACAGATCCTGCATTGCCTCCATCATGGATGGTTTTCGAAGTTTTATCGCTGGGTACGGTATCAAAGATTTTTAAAAATCTCGCTAGAGAGCATCAAAAGCCAATTGCTAAAGAATATGAGCTTGATGTCTCAATATTTGCCTCATGGCTACATGCCTTAAGTTACTTAAGGAATCTTGCGGCTCACCATCAGCGTTTATGGAACAGAAGATATACGATTAGACCTGCTGTTGCTAGAAAGGTTGCAAATGACCTATCTCAACAAGATCGGTTTTATGCCCAAGCGGTAATGATTCAAGTTTTACTTAAGAAGATTTCGCCTGGGACTGTCTGGAGCGCTCGTTTATTGGATTTATTTAATGAATACCCATCAATTGAGATTAAGCGCATGGGATTTCCCGAAAATTGGAGTTCAAGAGATGTTTGGCAATAGTTTGTCCGAGTTGCCTACCGTCAAGCAGGATTAGCCATCCCCACCCCGCAGAGCCCCGTAAATTAAAGCAGAGTTAACCACAGTAAGCACATTTAGACAGCATCAGAAACAGTTTGCGTATAATTCCAATTCTTGGCCTGGTAGCTCAGTCGGTAGAGCAGAGGATTGAAAATCCTTGTGTCGGTGGTTCGATTCCGCCCCGGGCCACCAAGAAACATCGGTACGTACCGGACACATGCTTTACGTCCGGTACCGACCACATGGTTTACACATCTACCAATCACATCCCCACTACTTTGGGACCAAATGGATTGTCTAAGGCTTGTACCTTATTCGAT
>JAIXPY010000007.1 GCA_027486025.1 Burkholderiaceae bacterium | reverse complement strand
TGAGGTTGTTTTGCGCATCGGTTAATTTATAACGAAGCGACACGACGGTATTTTTTTCGATCTTCATGCGCGTTGTATGAAAAGCCTATGGTCAGATTAATTGTGAACTGCAGATGAAATCATTTTACTTGAGCACGCCCTACCAGCCGCCAACACCCCCCTATCCCTTGCCCATCAAAGCTCCTTGGGCTTTATTGGGCGGAATTAGCCCTGAACAATTTATGCGGCAGTACTGGCACAAAAAGCCTTTATTGGTGCGCGGCGCCATTCCCGCATTTCAGCTGGCACAGGCCGCCGGCGAACCCCTCGATAGCCCGATATCTGCAGCGGATTTAGTCATGCTGGCAAGTCAGCCTGATAGCGAATGTCGTCTGATTCAAAGCAAGCCCTGGAAAATGGCCAGCGGCCCCTTCTCCCGTAAATCGATTCCAGCGATCAGCAAAGCCAATTGGACACTATTACTACAGGGTGCAGATACCCTCCACCCCGCGGCTAAAACCGTACTGTCTTGGTTTCGATTTATTCCCGATGTTCGGCTTGATGACCTCATGATTAGCCTAGCGGGGCCCGGCGGCGGCGTCGGCCCGCATGTCGACTCTTACGATGTCTTTTTAATCCAGATGTCAGGTCGTCGTCACTGGAAAATCTCCACTCAAGAAGATTTAAGCCTAAAGCCCAATCTACCTTTGAAGATTTTGGCGCAGTTTGATCCTTCCGAAGAGTGGGTTTTAGAGCCCGGTGACATGCTGTATTTACCACCCCATGTGGCACACGAAGGCGTATCCCTTGATGCGGGCTGCCAAACCTGGTCCGTCGGTTTTCGAGCAGCCACCTATCGAGAATTACTACAAGAGGGGTTATGGCGCCTAGCAGAATCATTGGACGCCCTGCCAGCATTGGAACAGCACTACCAGGACCCTCGGCAGGTCGCCAGCGATCAACCGGACACCTTACCGCCAGAGCTGATCAAGCAGTTAGGCGCGCACCTAAACAGCCTGAAACTTGACTCCATCCATGGCATGTTGCCCGGCATTGCCTCCTACTTGAGCGAACCTAAGCCACATGCCTTTTTTAGTGGCCCGGATCAAATGCTATCCGCCAACGCATTTGCCCGCTATCTGAAAGAACACCCGCTCCGCTTGCACCCTCAAACACGACTAATGCGACTGGGCAATACCATCTACTGCAATGGGGAAAATCAAACCGAAGGCGAATCCTTGGCTGTGAAACTCTGCTGGAATGTCCTTTCCGAAAGACATACCTTACCGCCATTGGGGGATAAAAACGGCGCCTATGTGGCTGATATTGCTAATGGCAACAATTCCTTGTACGAGGCCTACTGTGCGGGGTGGGTATTAATGGTCGGAAAAAACGAAGGGTCGCTATAATTAATGCTGAATATTGTGCGGGGAAATCCGCACTGTTTTCGATTTGTATTTAGGTTAATGCTTCAGTTATTCATTTTTAAAGGATCAATCAAATGAAAAAATCGCTCTCACTCGTACTCGCAGCCCTCTTTGCAGTTTCCTTAGCCGCTTGTGGCAAAAAAGAAGAAGCAAAGCCAGCTCCAGCTCCAGCACCTGCTGCCGCTCCAGCACCTGCCGCTCCTGCTGATGCAGCTCCAGCAGCAGCTCCTGCAGCTCCAGCAGCTCCAGCCGCTGCTCCAGCGCCAGCCGGCAAGTAATTCCTGCTGAAAACAAAAAAGCCGCTGCAAAGCGGCTTTTTTTTATCCTAATTCCAGCTTACTTAATCAGCTGCTCATCCAACAAAGTCAGCAAACGATATCCTGCAGGGGTGTTTTCTGGTTTGCCGGCATCGTCTTGAACATAAACCTGAGTTAAGTTATCGCCGCTCGACCTTAGAATCACACGGTAGCGCTTTGCTTTCAGGCTAGAGTCATCGCTACTGCTAAATAGCTTTGAAAAGAATCCTTTCGATTCACCCACTTCTTTGGGGTTTACGTAGCGCACAAAGTAAATGCCTTTGGAGCGGTCGCGGTCTTCTACAGTGAAATTTGAGCGGTCAAGCGCAAGTCCAACATCGCGCCAGGCGCGATCAAAGCTCGAGCTCATATCAATGCGACCGGTGTTAACGCCCTCTTGAACAAACTTGGCTTTTGGAGTTTTTGCCGGAGCTACTGCAGCAGCTGCTACCTGCGCCCGGGCCGACTCTTGGGATACACCTAAACGCTCCATTAGACGGGTCAAGAAAACAGCTTCGAGCTCAGGATCATTGGGGCGTGGTGTCCACACGGTGGAGATACAGGAGCCCGTCGAATCCGATACGCACTTCTCCAAGGCGCCGCGCTGGGTGATATAAACCTCGGTTTCGCCAGGCCTTGGTACCTCAAGGCGAGTTTTGTACTTATCGCGCTCACCGGTATCGTAAAGTGAATCCAGCACTTTACCTAAGGTCTTACGAATAAAATCTTGCGGAATTTTGGAGCGATTTTCGGCCCAATCGGTTTCCATAATGCCGGTAGAAGGCGAATCAATTACCAACAAGAAACCATTTTCTTGCCAAAAATCTTTAATAAGGGGATATAGCTCTGGTGCTGGTTGCTCAACAACCAGCCAACGCTTTTCACCATCCCGCGCAATGCGCATGCCCGGAATTCCGGTAAGCACGTTTTGACGTGTCTGGCTGATTTTTTTGGACGCAGCATTGAACTCCGACATGGTCGCTGTGCCATCTTGCACAATATAACGACGGTCAGCCTGGGCCGTAATCAAATCGGGTGGTAGGGTTAAATTGGGGCCGCGCACTGCTCCAGCGGCCTTATAGTCAACGGTATCATTTGTTGTAACCGAAGTGCAGGCAAGCAGACTAACAATACTGGCAGCAATTACAGTACGGCGCGTGAACAGAAATGCGTTTTTCATAATAGTCCAGCGTGTATGAGTGCTTTTTTAAGCGGATCGCGCAATGCGGGACTGAGTGGGGTTAATGGCAAGCGGATGCCTGCTGTAATCTTGCCCATTTGATGTAGCGCCCATTTAACTGGGATCGGGTTAGCCTCTATAAACATGGCTTTATGTACGCCGAGTAACTGATATTGAATTGCCCGCGCCTTTGCAACGTCGTCGGCCATTGCGGCAACACAGAGTTCATGCATCAAGCGCGGGGCTACGTTGGCAGTAACCGAAATATTTCCTTTACCGCCCATTAGCATGAGTAATATGGCACTTAAATCGTCGCCAGACAGCACCGCAAAATCAGCATGCCCTGCGGCTTTTAATTCGGCCAGCAATACACTACCGCGCTCCAAATTGCCGGTGGCATCTTTGATGCCGATAATGCCAGGCACACCGGCTAAACGCACGGTAGTCTCGCCGGCCAAATCAGCTACAGTACGACCAGGGACGTTGTACAAGATAACCGGTAAGTCGACTTTTTCAGCAATTGTTTTGAAGTGCTGGTACATGCCCTCTTGCGTTGGCTTGTTGTAATACGGAACCACTTGGAGGCTGGCATCGGCTCCCACTTTTTTAGCAAATTCAGTAAGCTCGATTGCCTCACGGGTGGAATTGCCACCGGTTCCAGCAATCACTGGAATACGGCCATGAATGTGATCGACCGTAACTCGGATGAGTTCACAATGTTCTTCGACCGAAACCGTAGGCGATTCTCCGCTCGTGCCTACGATGACGATGCCATCGGTGCCTTCAGCAACGTGCCAGTCGAGTAGGTTTTTTAAACCAGGGTAATCAAGACCTCCATCCTCCAGCATGGGAGTGACAATGGCCACCATACTGCCATGCATCGGCTTCGAATTAGGCATTGGAGCACCTCGCAGGATGGGCTTGGGATTGCGCTGTAGTCATCCTTGAAATTGTAACGGATGACGCCCTTTTGGCGCCCCCTTTACGGCGCATATGCTCTGCACCATGGCAGGCTTAGGTTCAGCCTGATATAAGTCGCTGTAGGCAAGAACATGAAGGCCATAGCGGACTGCAAAATCAAGCAATTCCCCTGTTTGCAGTAGGAAATCCGGGTTACTGGGCTTACCAAAAGCGGCATTGCCATGCGCAAAAGTCTCATAAATCAGAATCCCGCCCTCTGCCAGCAGATCCGGGAGTAGCGGTAAATAGGGTCGGTAGAGGTAGTTGGTTACCACCACAGCATCAAAAAGCCCAGACTGATCCGCCAAGGGCCATGCAGACCCCTCAAGATCTAACTGCGCGGTTTCAATAACGAGGCCTCGATTTGATAGCGCGAGGGCTTCTAAGGCTGCTGCATCCCGATCGACTGCCAATACTGAAAACCCCAGCTTAGCTAAATACACGCTATGGCGACCCGATCCTGCGGCTAAATCCAGCACCCTGCCGCCCTCTGCAATCAGCGGGCAAAAACGCCTTACCCACGCCGATGGATTGGCAATGCTAGGGTGTGTTGGCACAGTGCCTACTGATTCAGATGCAGTCACGTGGCTTAGGTATAGGCAAGGCCCATGGCCTCGCGAACATCGCGCATGGTTTCTTGTGCAACTGCGCGCGCCTTATCGTTGCCATCGGCAATAATTGCCCGCAGTAAGCTTGGGTCATCCAAGTATTGCTGAGCACGCTCAAACATCGGCTGCTGCTCACGCAAGATGCTATCGATAACGGGTTGCTTGCACTCTAAGCAACCAATGCCCGCGGATTTACAGCCTTTTTCAGCCCATTCTTGCGTTGCTTTATCCGAATACACCAAATGCAGTTGCCATAGTGGGCAGCGCGCTGGGTCGCCCACATCGGTTCTGCGGATGCGTGCAGGATCAGTCGGCATCGTTTTAATCGAGCGCTCAACTACTGCGGGCTCTTCCCGAATGCCAATGGTATTGCCATAGGACTTGGACATTTTTTGTCCATCCAAGCCTGGCATACGCGACGCAGCCGTAAGCAAGGCCTGCGGCTCGGGCAGAATCACTTTGCGTGATCCCTCAAGATAACCAAAAAGGCGCTCCCGGTCGGCATTCGAAATACTTTGGGCCTGCTGCAGCAATTCTCTGGCTCGATCCAGCGCTTCGACCTCGCCGCGCTCCTGGTAGGCCACACGACACTCGGTATAAAGCTTGGCAGCTTTGCCACCGAGTTTCTTGATGGACTCTTGGGCCTTAATCTCAAAGCCAGGCTCACGACCGTACAAATTATTAAAACGGCGAGCCACTTCGCGAGTCATCTCGACGTGCGGCACTTGATCCTCCCCAACCGGAACGTGCTGTGCGCGGTAAATCAAAATATCCGCCGATTGCAGCAAGGGGTAACCTAAAAAACCATAGGTTTGTAAATCCTTTTCCTTCAGCTTTTCAATTTGGTCTTTGTAGGTGGGAACACGTTCCAACCAACCCAAGGGCGTACCCATGGATAAGAGCAAAAACAACTCAGCATGCTCGGGCACACGACTCTGAATAAACAGAGTTGCTTGTTTTGGGTCGACACCAGCAGCTAGCCAGTCAATCACCATTTCCCACACCGACGCCTCAATGACATCCGGGGTTTCGTAATGGGTGGTGAGCGCATGCCAATCAGCTACAAAGAAAAAACAGGGGTACTGGGATTGCAACTGGACCCAGTTTTTTAAAACGCCATGGTAGTGGCCTAAGTGCAAATGGCCTGTTGGCCTCATTCCAGAAAGTACGCGCTGTGCAAACATAATTAAGTGGCCTTCTTCGGCATTTTAGTAAATAGCATTCAGGAGTCTAATGGAACACCGACCACACCGGGGTTAAGTGCTCTGGCAAATGGGGCAATCTACCCAGGTCAATGTAGCTCTCCTGCGGATCATGAAAATCAGAGCCGCGCGAAGCCATGAAGCCATAATGCTCAGCAGCCTTTGAGTAAATTTGATATTGCGCAGGACTATGACTCCCAGTCACTACCTCAATCGCGAGACCGCCCAAGTCTTTGAAGTGTTTGAAGAGTTCATCGAGCTGCATGGCGCTTAATTTATAACGCCCCGGATGCGCAATCACCGCAACACCCCCTGCCGCTTTGATCCACGCTACCGCGTCATCTAGAGTGGCCCATTGATGCGGCACATAACCAGGCTTATGCTCAACCAAATAATTCTTAAACACCTGATCGGTATCGCGGCACACACCCTGCTCCACCAAAAAACGTGCAAAGTGGGTACGCGAGATTAGTTCGGGGTTACCCGCATAGAGGAGCGCACCTTCATAGCTCCCCGCAATGCCCGCTTTAGCCAATTGCTCAGCCATCATTTTCGCGCGATTCTGCCGACCATCCCGAGTACGACGCAGGCCTTCCAAGATGCCCATATGTGCAGCATCAATACCCAGGCCAACAATGTGAATTGTGTGGCCCATCCAGGTCACCGAAATCTCAACGCCAGAAAGGTAATCCATTCCTAAGTCGTGCGCTGCGCGCGCTGCGCGTTCTTGGCCGCCTAACTCATCGTGGTCGGTTAGGGCCCACAAATGAACACCGTTTTCAAATGCACGGAGCGCCAAGGTTTCTGGCGTTAAGGTGCCATCCGAAACCACGGAATGGCAGTGCAAATCGGCATTCAGAATAAAAGGGGTCGTCATCCCCCTATTTTAGGTCAAGCCGGCATGAACCACACGGCGCGGGGCATCTAAATAGTCTCGGGACTGCATTTCAACCAGCCGGGACACGGTTCGGGCAAACTCACCCACAATTTGCCCTTCGGTATAAAGCTGATCTGCTGGCAGTTCAGCACTCATAATCAGTTTGATTTTATGGTCGTACAGTACATCAATCAGCCAGATAAAGCGCCGTGCCTCATTGGTCATGCGAGGCGGCATATACGGCACTCCAGATAAAAAGACAGTATGAAAGAGATTGGCAATCTCTAAATAATCGTTTTGTGAGCGCGGACCCATGCACAGGGTTTTAAAATCAAACCAGACGACGCCGGCAGCGCGATGCATGGGTCTGATTTCACGTGACTCAATCCGCAAGACGGGATTCTTTTCTTCAGGCTCCTTACCCAATACTGAACGGAACGTTTGCATCATCAGAACATCGTTCACTGATGTTAATGGCTGGAAATAGGCTTGCACTTGCGCCATCTGCATTTGCCGATAGTCTGTACCTGCATCCACGTTCAGTACATCGAGCTTGCTTTCAAGCAAAGCAATCGCGGGTAATAATCGATCCCGATGCAATCCATTCGGATAAAGCGCATCTGGCTTGTAATTGGAGGTCATGATGAACTGCACCCGATCCTCAAATAGCGCGCTCAATAGCCGATACAGAATCATCGCATCCGCAATATCGTTAATGTGAAATTCATCAAAGCAAATTAAACGATAGCGCTGGGCAATGCGCTTAGACAGCTCATCCAGAGGATCAGACATGCCGGATAGCTCATGCAATTCGCGATGCACTTCACGCATGAATTCATGAAAATGAATGCGGATCTTTTTTTCTAGGGGCGATGCGGCATAAAAGCAATCCATCAAAAAGGATTTGCCGCGACCTACCCCACCCCAGAGGTAAACCCCCCTGGGAAGTGCTGGGTGGAATAATTTTTTGGTAAGCGCGTTACTGCGTACATCCTTATACGCAACCCACTCATCCTCGCAGCGCTGCAGACGTTCAACTGCGCGCTCCTGCGCGGGATCGGAATGAAACCCGCGCACCTCCAGCTCTTTTCGGTAAAACGCGAGCGTACTCAACTTACATATTTAATGCGCGTTGATCCGTTGCTAATGCCGCTTCACGCATTACCTCCGACAGACTAGGATGAGGATGGCAAATGCGAGCGATGTCTTCTGCTGCCGCCTTAAATTCCATCGCAACCGCAGCTTCCGCAATCAGATCCGATGCATTTGGCCCAATGATATGTACACCGAGAATTTCATCGGTCTTCGCGTCGGCTAAAAACTTAACAAATCCATCGGCGCGGGCCATACCAAGAGCGCGTCCGTTTGCAGCAAATGGGAATTGACCTGCCTTATAGGCAATGCCAGCCGCCTTCAATTGCTGCTCAGTTTTACCTACCCAAGCAATTTCAGGATCGGTGTAAATCACCCATGGAATACAGTTGTAGTCGATGTGGGGTTTTTGACCTGCGATGATTTCAGCAACTAGAACACCTTCATCTTCAGCCTTGTGGGCCAGCATCGGACCGCGCACCACATCACCCACAGCATAGACCCCAGGGGCCGCCGTGGCGCAAGTATGGTCATCGATCGGAATAAAACCACGCTCATCAACTTTGAGGCCAATCGACTCAAGGTTGAGTTTGTCGGTATTGGGTACACGACCTACTGAAACAATTAAACGATCGCACTCGAGCTTTTGTGCCTTGCCTTCAGCGTCTTGGTACTGAACCACAACGCCTTTTTTATCGGCCTTGACTTCGCCAATCTTGACGCCCATATTGATCTTGAGACCTTGCTTCAAAAAAATCTTATGGGCCTCTTTCGCAATGCCTTCATCGCACGCACCCAGGAAAGTAGGCAGGCCTTCCAAGACCGTTACCTCAGAGCCAACCCGGCGCCAGACCGAACCCAGCTCTAGCCCAATGACACCAGCGCCAATAACACCTAAACGCTTTGGAATGGAATCAAACTTGAGTCCGCCAATATTGTCACAAACAAGTACGTTATCCACCGGAATATTCGGGAGATGGCGCGCCTTCGATCCGGTTGCGATGATCACGTTCTTTGCAGTCACCGTGCCGGCATCTTTGCCGTCGATCTGAATCTGATACCCATCCGCTGTTTTACCAACAAAAGAAGCGTGGCCTTTGAGGGTTGTGATCTTATTCTTGCGAAACAGAAACTGAATACCCGCCGTCATCTTGGTCACGATCGCATCTTTGCGCGCAAGCATTTTGTTGGAATCGAGCTTGACCGAACCGACTGTGATGCCATGCTCAGCAACATGATGGCTGACCTTTTCAAACTCCTCTGAGGAAGCAAGTAAGGCCTTCGAGGGAATACAGCCCACATTCAAACAGGTACCACCTAAGCGTGGCTCACCCTTGGGATCATCGTAGGAATTGGATTCAGCGCACGCTACTTTAAAACCCAGCTGAGCAGCTCGAATCGCTGCAATATAACCACCGGGACCCGCGCCGATAACGAGCACATCAAATGCTTGACTCATGTGTTCGCTCCTTACAGATCAAGCAGGAGACGTGAAGGATCTTCTAATGCTTCCTTCATGGCAACCAAACCAAGTACC
>JAIXPY010000154.1 GCA_027486025.1 Burkholderiaceae bacterium | reverse complement strand
ATCCAAAATATTAAAAATGCGAGGGCTTTACATGAATCAACCATTAACGCACGATGCCATTTCAGTTGCAGCGCCAGAGTATGTGAAGAACCAAAAACTGATAGAGTGGGTTGCCGAAGTTGCTGCACTAACCAAGCCGGACAACATTCATTGGTGCGATGGTTCGCAAGCCGAATATGATCGACTGTGCGATTTAATGGTGGCCGCTGGCTCATTCAAGCGTTTAAATCCAGCCAAGCGAAAAAATTCTTTTTTAGCGATCTCGGATCCCCAAGACGTCGCTCGCGTTGAAGACCGCACCTTTATTTGCTCGCAGCGCAAAGAGGACGCCGGCCCTACCAACAACTGGGTTGCTCCGGACGAGATGCGCGCAACATTGAAGCCCTTATTTGCGGGCTGTATGCGCGGTAGAACTATGTATGTGGTTCCCTTTTCAATGGGCCCGATTGGCTCGCCGATTGCACACATTGGTGTTGAGTTATCGGACAGCCCATATGTGGCCATCAATATGCGCATCATGACCCGCATGGGGCGCGCTGTGATTGATCAACTCGGCAGCAACGGAGAATTTGTCCCTTGCATTCATACCGTAGGTAAGCCGCTTGAGGTTGGCGAGAAGGATGTTGTCTGGCCCAATAACCCAACCAAATACATTGTTCATTACCCCGAGACGCGTGAGATCTGGTCATTTGGTTCGGGCTATGGTGGCAATGCCTTGTTGGGCAAGAAGTGCTTTGCCTTGCGCATTGCGTCCACCATGGGACGAGACCAAGGCTGGTTTGCAGAGCACATGCTCATTCTCGGCGTTACCTCACCACAGGGAAAGAAATACCACATTGCGGCGGCATTCCCTTCGGCGTGTGGCAAAACCAACTTCTCCATGATGATTCCGCCCAAAGGGTTTGAGGGCTGGAAAGTGACCACCATTGGTGATGACATTGCTTGGATTAAGCCGCGTAAAGATGCTGCGACCGGCAAGACGCGTTTTCATGCGATTAACCCAGAGTCTGGTTACTTTGGCGTTGCTCCGGGCACCAATCGCAAAACAAATCCCAATTGCATCGACTCATTAAACCAAGACGTCATCTTCACCAATGTGGCGCTGACTGATGATGGCGATGTGTGGTGGGAAGGTTTGACCGAAACGCCACCAGCGCATTTGATCGACTGGCAAGGAAAAGATTGGACTCCAGCAGATGGAGCCGCTGGCAGAAAAGCTGCTCACCCTAATTCGCGTTTCACCATGGCGGCAACCAATAATCCAGCAGTTGATCCCAACTGGAATGATCCAGACGGCGTGCCGATTGATGCATTCTTGTTTGGCGGTCGCCGCTCTACTACCGTGCCTTTAGTAAGTGAAGCCCGAGACTGGGAAGAAGGCGTTTATATGGCGGCTACCATGGGCTCGGAAACCACCGCAGCCATCACCGGTCAAGTCGGCGTTGTGCGTCGCGACCCTTTTGCAATGCTCGCATTTGCTGGCTACAACATGAGCGATTACTTTCAGCATTGGCTTAGCCTTGGCAAAAAATTAATGGCGTCGGGCGCAGAACTGCCGAAAATTTATTGCGTCAACTGGTTCCGCAAAAACGACGCTGGTCAGTTTGTCTGGCCTGGCTTTGGTGAAAACATGCGTGTCTTAGCTTGGATCCTCGAGCGCGTGGACGGCAAAGCCAAAGGCAAGGAAACGATTTTTGGTATCTGCCCTGAGTATCAGGATCTCCATTGGGACGGCCTTGATTTTTCAGCCGAGCAGTTCAGTGACGTGATGTCGGTAAGCAAGTCAGATTGGCAGGCCGAAGTGAAATTGCACTCGGAGCTTTTTGAGCAATTAAAGCATCGCTTACCAGCTGAGCTCTTAGCAACGCGCAGCAAGATTGAGCAACGCATCGGAAGCTGATTCCTGTTCACCATATGATCGCCCCCCAGCACCATGACATCGTGGTGATTGGGGCTGGCATCGCAGGCGCAAGCATTGCGCACGAAATCATCTCTCGGGGTCACGCAGTATGCGTTGTTGAGTCTGAATGTGGCCCTGCCACAGGATGTTCAAGTCATGCCTATGCCATTGCCCATCCCCATATCACCAGGGGATCAGCAAAACTACTCCAATTAACTCGCATCGCATTTGAGCTGGCATTAGCCCGTTGGGGCGATCAATGGGTGCACCGCGGCGCACTGCAGCCTATAAAAAATGGCCTTGATTTTGATGCCGATGCCATCGCGCTGCAACTGTCGGAGCTTGGCTTAAGACCAGAAATAGCGTTCCCTGTCTCCGCAGAACAAGCAAGTCAGTTGGCAGGAGTGGCACGAGCCGGCGTTTGGTTTCCCAATGCCGGAATGCTGAGCTTAGAAAAAACAAGTAAAGAGCTATTGCAACCCTGCGCGCAGTTAACGCAGATCAATCAGGTGCAGATAGACACATTGATGCGCGAAGGCAATCACTGGCTGCTAAGCGACACGACAAACAAAATCTCGATACGCGCAAATAAGGTGATCGTTGCGGCCGGCCTATCGTCAAAAAAATTACTGAGTAGCATCCAAATTAAGTTGCCCCTGAAGCCGGTACGCGGTCAGCTGAGCTTTTTTCAAATTGACTCGAAGAGTGATTGGATTACTCGCTTACCCCGAGCGATTATCTGTGGCGACGGTTACTGCATTCCAGCGAGTCGATTAGAAAATGGCAATATGCGCTGGATTGTCGGCTCGAGTTTTGATGAAAATGAAAGCGATCATCACCCCCGCTTTGAAAGTGATCGCTTTAATCAAGCGCAGGCAGCCGGTCTACTCAACTATGCCGAGGGCAACCAAAGTGAGCTGACGCCAGACGGCCAATTCGTTGGTATTCGTTGTGTAGCAGGCGATCGGCTGCCCATCATCGGCGCACTGCCGCAGCGACCCGGCATTTTTGTGGCTACTGCCCTTGGGTCGCGCGGTATTTTGTGGTCTGCCTTGGCAGCAAAACTAATTACAGATCAGGTTTTGGCAGGGGACTTTGCTTTGCTGACGCGCTTAGGTTTTACCTCTGCCTTGGCTGCAGCGCTTGCACCTGATCGTTTTTTGGCGGGCGGGGCAGCGCCCGCTTTGGGCGCCTTCGCTTCAAATTCAAATCCAATTTTGCCGCCTTCGCCAAGAGCCAGATAGGCCTTAAAGCCGCGCCCGGTGCGATTGGATTTAAAGTTGGTCAACAAGTCAGTTTTGCCGCTGGTCAGCAGTTTCTGAACTTGCTCCGTCGATATCTCTTGCTGCAAGACAACCTTGCCTGTTTTGAAATCACAGGTTTTGCTAGGCCCGGTATTGCGCTCACAAACATAACGCATGCCATCTTCATAGACTGCACCAGAACATTTTGGGCAAACGCCTAAAGCGGTGCGACCAGTAAAGTCGATGGCTTCCGCATCATCATCTTCAGTATTACCAAAGTCGAATTCCAATTTGAAGCCGGCGTTGGGATAGTCTTTATCGTCCTCCGGAATTTCAGTTAGCTGAATGATGGCCGCAAAAGGGCGGCCGATCTTGCTACGAAACCCCTGTAATGGTCCGATGGTCTTATCGCGCAACAGCGTTTCAACTTCATCGTATTCAAATGCCCGCCCGCCCGGCGTTTTACTAATCGTAAAGCCACACTTCTCACAAGCAAAGCGCCGGTAGTTTTCTTTGACGGACCCTTTGCAATGGGGGCAGGGTGTGGTGAGGGTGGCGTAGTCGCCCGGAATAGTATCGCTATCGTACTCTTTGGCGCGCTTCACAATGCGCTGCGTCATCTGCGCAATTTCTTGCATAAATGCATCGCGCTTCATTTTTCCTTGCTCAATTAGCGAGAGCTTATTTTCCCAATTGCCGGTAAGGTCTGGGCGCGTTAATTCTTCGACATCGAGACCACGTAACAGGGTCATCAATTGGAATGCTTTGGCAGTGGGTATGAGCTCCCTTGCTTCGCGCACCATGTATTTTTCTGCTAACAGTCCTTCGATAATTGCGGCGCGGGTTGCAGGAGTGCCAAGGCCCTTTTCAGCCATCGCCTCACGCATATCGTCATCATCAACCCACTTGCCGGCGCTTTCCATGGCCGAGAGGAGTGTTGCTTCGCTATAGCGGGCTGGTGGTTTTGTTTTTAGAGCCAGCGCCTCAATCGTGTCGCTTTGTACCGTTTCGTTTTCTTGTACCGCAACCAGTTCGTCGTCCGCTTGATTGCTGCGACCATAGACGGCTAGCCAGCCTGGGTGAACCAAAACGCGTCCTTCGGTTTTAAAGTGGTGCCCCGAACATTCGGTTATGCGAGTGGTGACACGGAATTCTGCGGCAGGAAAAAACACCGCTAAGAATCGCCGCACAACCAAATCGTAGAGTTTTTGTTCTGGCTCGCTGAGGCTCTTAGGCGATTCCAGCGTGGGAATAATGGCGAAGTGATCTGATATTTTAGAGTTATCAAAAATTCGCTTATTGGGCTTGATCCAGCCATACCCTTTTGTTTTGGCGGCGCTGTCTTTTCCATCGCCTTTCAATATGGCGTTGGCATGGGGTCGGTACTCATTGGAATTCGCGGCCAGATTTTCAACGGTTTGCTTTACGGTGTCCAAGTAGTCTTCTGGTAATGCTCTTGAGTCGGTTCGTGGGTAAGTAAGCACTTTATGGCGTTCGTATAAGGCCTGAGCAAGACCCAAGGTGTTTTTTGCCGAGAAACCAAAGCGGGCATTCGCCTCGCGTTGCAGGCTGGTTAAATCAAATAGCTGTGGCGCTAGCTGCGTCGCGGGTTTTGCCTCTTCGCGCACGCTGGCCTTCTTGTTGCGGCACGCGGCCACAATGCTGTTCGCAGCCGCTTCGCTCCATAGGCGGTTCTCGCGTAAATCTGGCTCCGCAGCGTCCTTCTTAAATTTAGGATCAAACCAGCGGCCCTCATAAACCCCAGCCGATGCCAGAAAATCAGCCTTTACTTCCCAGTAATCTTTAGAAATAAATTTACGAATGAGCTCTTCGCGCTCAACCACAATGGATAGGGTTGGTGTTTGCACGCGCCCCACTGTCGTCAAAAAGAAGCCACCACTTTTGCTATTGAAGGCTGTCATGGCGCGGGTGCCGTTAATGCCAACCAACCAGTCGGCTTCAGAACGGCAGCGCGCAGCATCAGCCAAAGGTTGCATGTCTGCATCAGAGCGCAGTGCGCTAAATCCTTCGCGGATGGCGTTGGGCGTCATCGATTGCAGCCATAAGCGCTTAATTGGCTGACTGGCCTTGGCGTGTTGTGCAATCAAGCGAAAAATCAGCTCACCCTCGCGACCCGCGTCACAGGCATTAACCAAGGCAGCAATGTCTTTGCGCTTAATCAGTTTTTGTAAAACCTTGAGTCGTGACTCCGTTTTTACAATCGGCCGCAGATCAAAATGGGGGGGAACCACTGGTAAATTGGCAAACGACCACTTTCCGCGCTTAACATCGTATTCCTCAGGGGCGGCAATCTCCAAAAGGTGGCCCACCGCCGAAGAAACAACATACTGCTCATTTTCAAAATAATCATCGTATTTAGTAAAGCCGCCTAGGGCCTTAGCGATATCGCTGGCAACCGACGGTTTTTCTGCAATGATCAGTGTTTTAGGCGTGCTGCCTGCAGTCGATTTGGATGCGGTTTTGGTAGTTGCTTTAGCCACGCGTGAACCTAAATTAAGTACAGATTAGTCAAATTACAGCCATCGATGCAGCCCCCTATTGCGGCGCATTCCCTTTTTTATTATTAACCGATAAATCAAGAACTGTCCAAAATGCCGACTTTTCCCCGCAATATCAGGCGATTTACGCCGCTTTTTAATTAGCAAGATCCGCTACAGGTTGGGGTTCCGGGGCAGTTCAGTCAAAATATCCCCCAAGGCGTGGACCAGTTTGGCGCCGTTTTGAATTAGGCTGTGGCAACCCTCCGAGTGGCCCCCAAGGATCGAGCCAGGCACGGCAAATACCTCCCGGCCCAGCTCTGCCGCAAGGCGTGCGGTAATCAATGACCCCGATCGATTGCTGGCCTCAACGACTACTACCCCTAAGGCAAGGGCCGCAATCAGGCGGTTACGCCTCGGGAAGTGAAAGGGTTTTGGACCAACCCCAGGGGGGAATTCCGATATGAGAAGGCCTGAATGGGCGACGGCCTCTGCCAGGGCAAGGTGTTCGTAGGGGTAGACACGATCCAGCCCGGTTCCGCAAATGGCGCCAGTTTTGCCGACGGGGGATTTTAGGGCGGCACGGTGTGCTGCCCCATCAATGCCCCGTGCAAGCCCAGAAACGATCAAAAAACCAGCCTCTGCGAGCCCCTTTGACAACTCGGAAGCAATATAGAGGCCTTGAAGGCTGGCTTTACGTGACCCGACAATAGCAATGGCAGGACGTTTAAATAAGGCAGCATCACCGTATATATATAGAGGGCTAGGTGGATCACGTAAATCGAGTAGGCGCTTTGGATAGCCCGGCTTGCCGGGATAGAGTAACTGCATGGAGGGATGGTTTTGCATAAACCAATTCTTGAGCACGGGCTTTTGTTTGCCAATCAGCCCAGCCTGATTAGTCTGTAAGATAATTCTGATATGACTTTGTTAACCGTTCTCCATTACCCCGACCAGCGATTGCATAAGGTAGCAAAGCCTGTTGCCGTCGTGGACGATCGTGTGCGCAAGATCGTTGCCGACATGGCGGAGACGATGTATGACGCCCCCGGCGTGGGTTTGGCTGCGACCCAAGTAGATATACATGAGCGCATTATTGTGATTGACGTATCAGAGGAGCAAAACCAGCTGATGGTCTTCATCAATCCGGAGCTCGTTTGGGCTAGCCCGGAGAAAAAAGCATGGCGCGAAGGTTGCCTGTCGGTACCCGAGTTCTTTGATGAAGTAGAGCGACCTGATCAGATTCAAGTAAAGGCGCTTGACGTGAATGGCAAACCATTTGAAATCAAAGCCGACGGCTTGCTTTCGGTTTGCTTGCAACACGAAATGGATCACTTGCTTGGAAAGGTGTTCGT
>JAIXPY010000104.1 GCA_027486025.1 Burkholderiaceae bacterium | reverse complement strand
TTTTCTTCGCCAAACTCGTTTTCAATCACCGCAATTTTTTTGCCGTGCTGCTCGGTCAAGATATGCTTTAGAAGGGTGGTTTTGCCGCTTCCTAAGAAGCCAGTCAGAATGGTGACGGGGATTAATGCCATGATCGTATTGCTTTCGCTATGTCGGATGCCGTTATAAAAAGAGGTTTTGCGTAAGTTAATGGTGACTAACCCATCATCTTACCCAGTTCCCAGGACATCGTTGCTTGGATTTACTTTGCCTGCCCTGATTTCGCCCGGGGATGCGCTAAATCATAGGCTTGCGCGAGGTGCTGAAAATCCAAGGCGGTATAAATTTGGGTGCTGGCAATACTGGCGTGCCCCAGCATTTCCTGGACTGCCCGCAGGTCATGGGATGACTGCAGGACGTGGCTAGCAAAGCTATGCCGCATCATGTGGGGGTGAACATGGGTTGGTAAACCGGCGCGGATCGCTAAGCTGCGCAAGCGTGCCTGAACGGTCCTGGGCGATAAGCGCGCATCCCTGCTAGTCAAAAACAATGCTGGCGTAGCCTGTGCAGGCTGCAGCTGCTGTCGTATCTCGAGCCACGCCCGAAGCGAGCTCATCGCCGCCGTTCCAACTGGCACACTTCTGCGCTTGCCGCCTTTGCCTAAAACTGTCACTTCCGCCGAATCCCAATCCAACCAACCCGCAGATTCATATGCGCGATCCTGACTAGGGGCTACATCAATTCCCAAAAGCTCGGATAAGCGCAGACCAGAGGAATACAGCAACTCAATGATGGCGGCATCGCGAACGGTTTCTAGGCCAGGACTGGCTTTGGCCTCAAGGATCGCTTGATTGATTAATGCCAGCGCTTGCTCAACAGAGAGCGCTTTGGGCAAAGTCCGCGAGCGCTTGGGCGCCTTTACATCGTCCACCGGATTTGCTTTTAACGTTGGCTGATCCCGCTTCTGGGATAGCCAGTCATACCAGCCTCGCCACGCCGATAAGGTGCGCGCAATGGTTCTGGGTGATTTGCCCTTGGAGTGCAAGCGGGCTGCCCAACGACGAATATGGCCATTCGTAACCGCAGTTAAATCTAAACCATCCTCCTGAGCCGACTGGTGCAACTCCGATAAATCGGCTTGATAGGCTTTGATGGTGTGGGGAGAAAGTTGCCGCAATACATGCAGCTCGTGCAAATACGCTTGCACCTGGGGGTGCAGCTCAGCCGAGGGGGGCTTCATAAGCTCCAACTCGGTCTAGGGCGGCTGCAGTGAGCTGCGCAATCTGCTGCAGATAAAACGCGCCCATGTCCACAGTAAAACGAGTGGCATCGTGGCTCGCCAAGAGCAGCGCAGCAGGCGGGTGACCCTGCAAGGGCAAGCCGATCGCCACCATGCTTTGCCATGTCGAATCCAATGGGAGTGACTGCGAGAGTAGATCAATATCCGCTTGGGGCAAGTCAGCAAGCGGGCCACACAAGGGCTTTGCAACCCAAGGGGCATAGTCTGCATTGGGACTCAGAATACGCACTGCATCCACTTCAAATACCTGTGCAAGGCCTGCCGTAACCGCAAGCTCGACGTCCGCTTGATTGCTAGCCTTCATGAGCATCAGCAACCAAGCCACTAAGCCTTGTTGGGTTTTGTCATTCCGGCTACCAAAATGAAGCATTTCGCTGAGGCGACGATTGAGTTCTGTGTTTTGATTGCGCAACAAGGACATCTGACGTTCTTGCAAGGAGATGGCGCGGTCTTCGTGAGGGTGCTTTAAACGGATGTCATTTAACAAGTCAGCATAGCGCTCAAAAAATCCCGGGGTGGCGCGCAGCCATTCTGCTACGAGGGCTTCTTGTTCTGCTTGGGTTGAATCAATCTCACTCATGCTTATTCCTAGCTCAATTTTTTACGTAGCAATTCATTCACCTGCTGTGGATTTGCCTTGCCTTGCGATGCCTTCATCACCTGCCCGACAAGGGCATTAAATGCCTTTTCTTTGCCCGCACGAAACTCATCAACAAATGCGCTGTTGGCCTGCATGACCTGATCAATCAAGGCGCCGAGCTCGCCACTATCGCTGATTTGCTTTAAGCCCTTTGACTCGATAATCGAATCCACTGTGCTCTTGAGCTGACCCTCTAATGCCTCTTTCCATAAGTCGGCAAAAATATCTTTCGCAATCTTATTGGAGATAGTTCCGTCGGCCATTCGACTCAGCAGTGGTGCTAGATGCGCTGCATTTAAAGGTGAATCGGCTGCCGACATGCCGGCCCGATTTAAGGTCGAGGCAAAGTCACCGGTCATCCAGTTGGCCGCTGCTTTTGCTAAAGGCTTACCCAGTATGGCCAATAACTCTTCGAAGAGTGTTGCGGTGGCACGATCTTGCGTTAATAACTCGGCATCGTAGCGACTCAAACCAAATGCATCTTGCCACTGCTGCTTCAGCTGCGCTGGCAGGGCAGGCATAGTCGAACGAATGGAATCAATCCAAGCCTCATCAATCACCAGGGGCAACAAATCAGGGTCTGGGAAATAGCGGTAATCTTGCGCGTCTTCTTTGCTGCGCATGCTGCGCGTCTCTTGCTTGTCAGGATCATATAAGCGCGTTTCTTGCACCACTGTGCCGCCGTCTTCGATTAACTCAATCTGTCGACGGACTTCGTACTGAATGGCCTCTTCTAAAAAGCGGAATGAGTTCAAATTCTTAATTTCACAGCGGGTGCCAAACGCTTCCTGCCCAAGGGGGCGGACTGATACGTTGGCATCACACCGAAAGGAACCCTCTTGCATATTGCCATCGCAGACCCCAAGCCACACCACTAGACTATGTAAGGTTTTTGCATAGGCTACCGCCTCGGCAGCACTGCGCATGACTGGTTCCGTCACAATTTCCAAAAGCGGAGTGCCGGCGCGATTTAAGTCAATGCCACTGGAAGGCTCGCCATGCGGGCCAATAAAATCCTCATGCACGGATTTGCCAGCATCTTCTTCTAAATGTGCGCGCGTTAACTCAATGACTTTGGTTGTATCACCCACGACTATTTCTAAGTGACCGCCCAAGACAACTGGAATTTCATACTGGCTAATTTGATAGCCCTTGGGAAGATCAGGATAAAAATAATTTTTGCGCGCAAAGATACTCACGGGCGCAATTGCTGCATCGATTGCCAAACCAAAACGAATAGCATGCTCCACTGCTTGGCGATTTAAAACTGGCAACACTCCAGGCAAAGCCAAATCAACGGGACATGCTTGCGTGTTGACGTCTGCACCAAACTGCGTGCTTGCGCCACTGAAAATTTTGGATTCAGTACGCAGTTGGGTATGCGTCTCCAGACCAATCACGACCTCCCACTGCATTACAGCACCTCGCTGGGTTGGCGCAGGTGCCAATCGGTGGCCTGCTGGAACTGGTGCGCCACTTGCAAGAGTCGCGCCTCTGAAAAATAATTGCCGATCAGTTGCATGCCGATCGGCAAGTCTTGACTAAATCCACAGGGAACGCTCATCGCTGGCAAACCGGCGAGGTTGGTAGACAAGGTATAAATATCGGCAAGGTACATTTGCAAGGGATCATTTGATTTTTCACCAAACTTCCAAGCAACGTCTGGCGTGACTGGCCCCAAAATGAGGTCGCACTGCGCAAAGGCAGTTTGAAAATCGGCAGCGATGATGCGGCGAATGCGCTGGGCTTGCAAGTAATAGGCGTCGTAGTAACCATGCGACAAAACATAACTGCCAATTAAGATGCGGCGCTTGACTTCCGATCCAAATCCTTCGGTCCGTGATTTTTTATACATCTCGGATAAATCACGGTATTGATTGGTGCGATGGCCATAGCGAACACCGTCAAAGCGACTTAAATTGCTCGATGCCTCTGCCGGGGCTAGTACGTAATAAACTGGAATCGAGAGTTTTGTTTTGGGCAGACTAACTTCAACCAAAGTTGCGCCGAGGGCCTGCAATTGGTTTGCGCCTTCGCGCACGGACTTTGCGACGCCATCTGCCAAGCCTTCGGAGAAGAATTCAACAGGTAGGCCCACGCGCAATCCCGTTAAAGGCTTTGCTGCTGCGGCGCTAGCGTCCCATGCTGTATTCAGATAGCGACCATAGTCCTCGCCCGAATCAGCTAAGGAAGTTGAATCCCGTGGATCATGGTGGGACATTGCACTTAGCAATAGAGCGCAGTCTTCGGCGGTTTTCCCAATAGGGCCCGCCTGATCTAAGGACGATGCGTAGGCAATCATGCCGTAGCGGGATACCCGCCCATAACTGGGCTTAATCCCGGTGAGGCCACACAGAGCGGCCGGCTGACGAATCGATCCGCCAGTATCGGTGCCCGTTGCTATCGGAGCCAAGCCAGCAGCGACTGCAGCGGCAGAGCCGCCAGATGATCCGCCCGCTACACAGGCTGGATTCCACGGGTTAAGAACTGGACCAAATGCTGAATTTTCGTTGGAGGAGCCCATCGCAAACTCATCCATATTGGCTTTGCCCAAACAAACCATGCCAGCACCATTTGGGTTTTGCTCACTGGGCATGCCCAATCGCTCGACCACTGCAGCATCAAATGGGCTTTGATAACCAAGCAGCATCTTTGAAGCGGCAGTGGATTTCCAGCCGCGCGTGACAAAAACATCCTTATGTGCCAAGGGGATACCGGTTAACTGACCGGCCTTGCCGGCTGCCCGAATGCGGTCGGCACTGGCAGCCTGCTCCAGGGTTAAGTCTGGATTGACGTCCAAGAAGGCATTCCAGCGCGCGCCGGCCTGAATGCGCGAGAGGAAATGGCTTGCCAGTTCGACGCTGGAGACTGTTTTGGCTTCCAGGGCCTTTGCCAGCATGGCTACTGAAGACAGATGCCAGCTCATTCAATCACCCTTGGGACTAAAAAATAGCCATTTTGCTGAGCCGGAGCCGACTGCATATTCTGCTCGCGGTTATTCGCCTCAGTAACCTGGTCTGGACGCAATGGCTGCGCTAAATCGCGCAAAAATAGAATCGGGTGCGCCAAAGGAGCGAAATTACTGGTATCGACCGCCTGCATCTCCTCCACTAAGGAAAAAATGGCCTGCAATTGAGGCAAAACAAGCTCTGCTTCTGCTTGGCTTAACTCCAGGCGGGAGAGGTGCGCTATGCGCTGAACATCATCAAGTTTCATGGGGCGCTAGGGTATCATTGATCTGTATTTTCATTAACT
>JAIXPY010000204.1 GCA_027486025.1 Burkholderiaceae bacterium | reverse complement strand
GTAAAGGCTTGGCGCGTTGCCTGAGCAGCAGTTCTACGTAGATTGTCATAATCCGATTTGGCTTTATCCAAGAGCGCAGCCCGTTGCCGAATCACCGAGTTATTAAAGCCACCCGAAAAAATCGGAATATTCATTTGCAGGGCAATGGTGTTATTAAAGATGTTTTGCGTAGTAGACGGATTGAAGTTGGTAGGCGAGCCATTGGCAGCATTAAATCCAGTGGTGCCCACAAAGTTCACGGTAGGGTAGTTGGCGGCCAACGATCCCCGATACGAGCTTTGGGCAATATCGACATTGAGTTGACTGGCTAAGACCCCATAGTTGGCTGCTTCGGCCTGCTTAATCCAATCACCTAATTCTTGGCCGGGCGGTAGCTTGGGATTAACGCTATCGGCAATCGGAATGCCTTTGGCATCCTTTGTTTTGGCTCTCGGGTCAGCAACGACTCCTTCAATTTTGGCGTCTTTTGCCAATGGCTTAAGTGGTGGTACTGGGTGTCCCACGATTTGCTCGAGCACACCGCGCCGCACGATTAACTCTGCCTGGGCAGCGGTCTCTTGGGCATTGGCTAGATCAAAGCGGGCCTGTGCATCATTGGCATCGACGATTGTTGCAGAGCCTACTTCAAACTTGGACTGGGCGGCTTGGAGTTGCTGCTTAATTAGACCCTTTTTATTCTGGAAGAGCTCAACGTTGTCTTGCGCCGTGAGCACATCAAAATACGCTTGCGACACCCGAATGACTAAATCTTGCTGGGCTTGTAAGAACTGCAAATCCGCTACTTTGGTGACGAGGTCGCCTTGCTTAAATACTTCGAGAGCGGCGGCATTAAAAACCGGTTGCGTCAGGCTGACGGTATAACTGCGCTGATCAAAAATGCGGCTATTGCCTTCGCCGTGCTGAAAAAAACGGGTTGCCGCAGGATTGGCTGACACTTGCGGTAGCAAGGTCGATAAGCCTTGCCAATAAATCTCTTTATTCGCAGCGTAATTAAAGCGCGCGCTATTAAGTACCGGATCATTGAACGCAGCTTCTTGATAGAGGCGCATTAAATCCATATTGGGGCCAAAATTAGCGCCGGCAGGCTGGCTACTGAAATTACTAAAGGCAGGAATGCTGCTGGATACAGGGGCTGTTAATGCCGGCGGCAAGGATAAATTGCTGGCGTTGGCGGGGCTCACCGTCACTTCAGCTGTGCTGTTGCTTACTTTGTTAGCGGATGTGGGTTGGGCATGCAGTGGGGCGCTGGCCAAGACACCAAAACAGAGTCCGAGCGCTATCCTCAGAGGCATGCTGTTTTTGGATTTAAAGCAGATTGGGGCTGTAAAACACGGCAAAGTCATTCAATATCGCGCTGGTTTAGTGTGTTGCTTCAATACAGTGTTGGCTGACATGCAGTTTAAGGCCAAAATGCCTATTCGTCGTAAGAAGCGCTGGAAATGATCCCGCCCTGATCCTGCTGCTGATATTGGGCGGTAAAATTCAGACCATGGATCTATTACTACTGGGCAAGGCCCTCATTCTGGGTATTGTGGAAGGGCTGACGGAGTTTTTGCCGATTTCCAGTACGGGGCACCTCATTTTGGTAGGGGATTTGCTGGGCTTTAATGATGAGCGCGGCAAAGCCTTTGAGGTAATTATTCAGTTTGGCGCGATTTTGGCGGTTTGCTGGGAGTTTCGGAGCAAGCTGTGGTCAGTCGTCTCCACTATTAAGACCAGTAGCGCCTCTCAGCGCTTTGTGATCAATGTGCTGATTGCCTCCATTCCGGCCATGACCTTAGCACTGCTCTTTGGCAAATACATCAAGCAATTTCTATTCTCACCCGTACCGGTTGCCATGGCATTTATTGGCGGCGCCCTGATTATTTTCTGGGCAGAGAGTCGCCAAGCGCAAATGGCAAAGGCTAGCAGTAGTGTAGATAAGCCTGCTAAAGCAGCCAAAGAAAATAAGAGGGTGATTGCATCGGTCGATGATCTCAGGCCGCTGGATGCCCTGAAGGTCGGCTTGGCGCAATGCGCTGCCCTCATACCAGGAACTTCCCGTTCGGGCGCTACCATCATTGGCGGCATGCTGTTTGGTTTGCCCAGAGCAGTTGCGACTGAGTTCTCTTTTTTCTTGGCCATTCCGGTAATTGGTGGCGCCACCGCCTATGAGCTTTTAAAGCTCTGGATCAATCCCATTCAAACCAGTAGCACGGAGACCATGCATTTTGGCTGGGCGATCCTGGTGGGCTTTATAGCCGCCTTTATCTCCGCCTTTATTTGTGTACGCTGGTTAATACAGTATGTGGCTTCCCATACCTTTGTGCCATTTGCCTGGTACCGCATCATCTTTGGGGTGGTGGTACTGATTACGGCCTATACGGGTTTGGTGGCGTGGTCTTAGTTGATGCCCACTGCAATTAACGTATCAGAACAACTGATTGAGCAGGCAAAACCCGCTGCTCAGGCAATGCATCGATCTGTTGCAGAACAAATCGAGTATTGGGCTCGCTTAGGTAAGGCTGCCGAAGAAAATCCCGATTTACCGATTCAGATGCTGCAAGATATCCTTGCGAGCATTGAAGAGGTGAAGGCTAGCAATATGAACGTCTACCAATTTAGATAATTATTCTCAGGAAGCTGCGGTATGCGCTGCTAGGATTTTTACAGGGAAGAAAAGACAATATGAAGCCACGTCCGCCAATTATTCAGGCTGATGGAGAAATTAGATCTTTATCTGGCGCTGATATGAAATTATTTAAGCCGGCAAAGGAAGTTTTGGAGCCGGAGATGTATGGAGCATTGCTGGCCATGAACAAGGCCTCAAAAAATGCGCCCCATTTGGAAAAGCCTAATTCTTAATAAGTCGCATCGTGAATTGCCAGCAATAACTTAGGCGGCTGCTAACCTCGCTTTGTAATTTTTTAAATATTTTCAGATCAGGATTTGTTGATAAATACCTTAATACAAAAAACTACAAATCTACGCCACTCTGTGTGTGAGATGCATAAGCGTTTGAAATTCACTCAAGTACAATTGGCACAGGCTACCAACATGTAGGCATTAACTTAAGATAAAGACCGCCTTTTTTTCTTGACTGCTTGCATCGTAATGCATTAAAATTTCTTTAACACGGCTCGCTCCTCTACGTCAAAAGACGCACGGGCGAGTTTTCTTTTTTTTGTGAGGCCATGAATGTCATCAACATATAACAAGCCTCACCTTCCTTTCGATCAGCAGCTGACCTTGCTTAAAAATCGTGGTCTTGGGATAACTGATGATGCTCTTGGGATCGCTTATCTCCGTCGTATAGGTTATTACAGACTTAGCGCCTATCTATATCCCATGCGCACCCCCTTAATCTCTCAGGATCAAACAACTCAAAAAATTAAGGTAACGCGGCAAGATCAATTCATGGCCGGTAGTACATTCGACGATGCTCTGCAAATGTATGTATTTGATAAGAAGCTGCGGCTTTTACTACTTGACGCAATAGAAAGAGTTGAAGTGACATTGCGCGTTGATATTTCTTATATGCTCGGCAGCAAAGATACTTTTGCTCACACTAACCCGTGCATGCTGCATGGAAACTTTACTAAAAAGAAAAAATTAACTGGTTTAACAGCCCATCAAGAGTGGCTTGTAAAATATGAAAAAGTTTTAAAGCGCTCCAAGGAAGATTTTGTTAAGCATTACAAATATAAATATGGGTTACCACTTCCTATATGGGTGTCTGTTGAGCTTTGGGATTTTGGAATGCTCTCAACCTTCTATCAAGGCATGCAGACATCAGATAAAACTACTATTGCTACAAAGTATGGAATTCTTGATTTCTCTGTAATGGAAAGCTGGTTAAGAACTCTAACTTATATAAGAAATGTTGCGGCTCATCACAGCCGCCTTTGGAATAGGAACTTGGTGGATCAGCCCAAACTGCCAAAAATTGGTGAAATAAAGGCCTTTGATCCACTTGTTTCCGACTCGGTAACGGTTAAGGATGTAAGTAGACGGCTGTACAGCGTACCTTGCATCTTGGTTTACTTATTAAAAGTGATTAGCCCTAACTCATCATGGAGAGATAGGTTGTGTGAAATGGTTGATCAATTTCCCATCATTCCTCAACTATCGATCTCAGAGATGGGATTTCCAAAGGATTGGAAATCCCATGACTTCTGGAAATAGATATGCTTTGGCTTGGCGCTACTTTTTAACTATTTCCCGATCAGGAAATTATGTAGAAAAAACCGGAAATTTCCCGTAAAATTTCCCGATCAGGAAATATTAATGAGTACACAAATTCAAAGCCCGCAAGATCTGGGTCGCTTGGTGCGCGAGACCCGTAAGCGCCTTAAATTAACTCAGCCGCAATTGGCACTGGCTGCCAATGTGGGGGTTAGGTTCATTGTTGAGCTGGAAGCAGGCAAATCAACCCTCCGCTTGGAAAATATTTTGAGGGTGCTGCAAGCCTTGGGTGGCGTATTGTGTTTAGAGGGCATGGATTCCTTTATAAATGCCCCCAATTAGGATGACTTCCACAACCCCAGCCCGCAAAAACATCAACACACCTTAATCCTGAAACACCGAATACCCCTATGAACATCACAATCGATGCCCTAACCAGCAACATCCAATTGGCTTTGGCGCCGGTGTTGTTGCTTACTGCAGAAGTGTTTGCAGCCAGAGTTATAAAAAGAGCTGGTGGCCGTGAATAAGGCTGCCTGAGGACGCCCTCGTTTAGAGAAGCCTAAGCAGGCTATTAAGTTACGACTCGATGTAGAGATTATTGAGGCGTTTAAGTCGACTGGCGAAGGTTGGCAAACCCGAATCAATGCCCTGTTAAAAAAAGAAGCAAAAAAGATTAGCCACGCCTAACTCTTAATAAAACACATCATGATCGCCCACATTAATTGGAATGATCTCTCGTTCTGTAATGATCAGTTCCATGGTGATACGGTATTTCAAATTAATGGAAACGCTGTGTAGTCCTTCTAGTTTTCCACTTAAGGTGTGGAGGCGCAATGAGGGGTGATAGGGGTTAAGCTCTAAGAGCTCAAGCGTCTTGATGTATTGACTCTCAATGGCGGGATTGCGTTTCAGAAATTTAGCGGCCCGTCGGTTGTATTGTTCGGTAAAAATAAACTGCCAAGTCATTTAGCTGCTTTATTAAGTTGTTTGAGGCGCTTGAGGTGCTCGGTAATGGTTTCTTTTACAAAGTGCCCAGATGCCAAATTTGCCTTCGATTCAGCCAATGCTGCCTCCAGCTCGCATTCCCGTAGATAGTGATAATGATCTTGTCTCATCACCACGTATTTAATTTGGCCACGCACGGAGAGTGATGCCTCGGATTCGGTAAGCAGGGCATCTTCAATAGCCTTAATGCCTTTTGTTTTTAGATCGTTGGCAACGACAGTACCCATGAGAATCTCCTTATTAATACTATTAATCGTACTATACAGAGTATTTTTAATATCCACAAGTGGATAACCCGATATAAATAGTGATCCGCCCCCGCTTGGCTATCAAAGGGCGTATTAGTTGGGCGGGTTTAAAATACGAGTGAATGAGCTTAAGAAAAAGCACAAACCCTCTTTCGCATCCGCAACCAGGATGACTTCCAAAACCCCAGCCCGTACAAATGCTGACGCCTTGATACTGAAACACCGAATGCCCCTATGAATATCACCATTGACGCCCTCACTAGCAATATTCAATTGGCTTTAGCGCCCGTGTTCTTGCTCACTGCGGTAGCCACCCTAGTTGGTGCTATTTCAACTCGGTTAGCCAGAACGGTAGACCGGATGCGCTTTGTGCAAAATGCCTTATATGGCAATCAAGCTCTTTCGGATAAGTTGCGCATGCATTACGAGATTGAGCTGCGTGAGTTTAAGATGCGGGGCCGCTTATGCACTGTTGCCATCTTCTTTAATGTGCTCAGCGGCGTATTGATTTCGCTCACGGTACTCGAGTTATTTTTCTTTCAGACTGGCTCGGTAGCACTGCTGCAGACTGGGTATGTTGTCGCCACCTTTGTATTGGGTTTAATTTCCTTTATGACTTCCCTACTCATTGTGTTGGCAGAGGTAGTACATGCCTATCGCTCCGCGAGTTGGGATATGCCACCATCATGAGGACATTCAATCTTGTTCTATCTTTAAACTCATTCATACCGATTGGTTTATCTACTAACGTCGCCCCATTATCTTTCCGGAATACCCCATGATTAAGAACCCTACCTCAATCAATACCGTCAGTGCCAAAAAAATCCTCATCACCGGAGGCGCTGGCTTTTTAGGCTCGCACCTGACTGAGAAGCTTTTATCTTCTGGCAATGAAGTCTTGGTAGTGGATAACTTTTTTACCGGCAGCAAACAAAACATTGCGCACCTATTAGATTACCCCCGTCTGGAGGTGATGCGCCACGATGTTACCTTTCCGCTGTATGTAGAGGTAGATCAGATTTATAACTTAGCCTGCCCTGCATCGCCCGTGCATTACCAGTACGATCCAGTACAAACTACTAAGACCAGTGTGCACGGCGCCATTAATATGCTGGGCTTAGCGAAGCGTACCCGCGCGCGGATCTTGCAAGCTTCTACCAGTGAGGTCTATGGCGACCCCGAAGTGCACCCCCAGCCCGAGTCCTACTGGGGCAAAGTGAACCCGATTGGT
>JAIXPY010000117.1 GCA_027486025.1 Burkholderiaceae bacterium | reverse complement strand
TTTGGGGCGGTATAGGGCAAATTTGAGCTCTGGCTTATCGACTAAATCGGGCACCTGCGATAAGCGCAGTAAATTGACTGGCCCATCAATTTGGTAGCAATCCTGTGGCTCAAGACCATTCTCTTTACGAAGACGCTCGACCAGTGCGTGCGGTGTTTCGATCGACGTTTCTAGTCGAACTGCATCACCCAAGTGGCGGGTTGGTAATTCACCTTGAAGCGCTTTGCGCAGATCAGTTACTTCGTCATCGGATACAAATAATTCCGAATTACGGGTGACGCGAAATGGATGGCACTCGACAATAGTCAGGCCTGGAAACAGATCGCCTACAAACTTTTGCACGAAGGACGAGAGTAAAACAAAGCCATCCCCTGTTTTGGCGAGGCGTTTTGGCATGCGTACTACCCGCGGCAGGGAGCGAGGCGCTTGGACGACGGCAAGTCGCGCACGCCTACCAAAGGCATCTTTGCCATCTAGTGCCACGATAAAGTTAAGGCTCTTATTGGCCACCTTCGGAAAAGGGTGGGCTGGATCCAGTGCAATCGGCGTCAGCAGTGGAAGTAATTCGGTACGAAAAATTCCATGCGCCCATTTTTCTTGTTCTGGGGTCCAGTCTGCCGCATAGATAAAAAAAATGCCATGTTGATCAAGTTGCGGTTTTATGGTGTTTTTAAAAACTGAGTATTGCCGAGCAATTAAAGTATGGGCATACTCGGTAACCTTGTCGTATACCTCGCGAATGCGCAGACCATCTGCCTCCATTTTGTTGGGCTCGGATAAAAGCTGCTCTTTGAGGCCGGCAACCCGCACCTCAAAAAACTCATCTAAATTACTGGAAACGATGCCCAAGTAACGTAAGCGCTCTAATAGGGGGTTTGCAGCATCTTCTGCTTGTGCCAAGACCCTGGAGTTGAACTCCAAAATTCCGATTTCTCGGTTCAGTATAGGGGTGGCGGAGGCAAGCATATGATTATTAATGGATAATTCTCCCTTATATTTAATGAATGTGTCATTTTTATTTCATACAATAGGCACATATTTAACAGGTTTTATGCCTTTGATATGGTTGATGCCGTTTGAAAAAATTGAGTAATGCCACCCAGCCAGATGGGTACGTAGCTGCCGTTGACCTTGGCTCGAATAGCTTTCGCATGCTGATTGCGCAGGTGGTCAATACGCCTTCGGGGACCCAGCTCCGGCCTATTGATACCCTCAGGGAGTCGGTTCGGCTAGCTGCTGGCCTCACGGATAAGAAGCTCTTGGGTCACGAAGCCTATGAGCGGGGTATATCGGCCATTGGACGCTTTGGCGAGCGTTTAAGGGGCTTTGATTTGGCTCAGGTGCGGGCGGTAGCAACCAATACCTTGCGGGTTGCACGTAATTCAGCGGATTTCATCAAAGACGCTGAAAAGGCCTTGGGTTTCCCGATTGAGGTCATTGCAGGAGTAGAGGAGGCCCGCTTGATTTATATCGGGGCCGCCCATGAGGTATCGCCAGTCCAGGGCAATCGACTGGTTGTTGATATTGGCGGTGGCTCAACCGAACTCATCATCGGCGAGGGCTACAAGCCCCAGCTAATGGAGAGCCTCTATATCGGCTGTGTTTCCCATAGCATGCGTTTTTTCCCCAAAGGGGAGATTGATGCTCACGCGTTCAAAGAGGCCGAGCTCACGGCCCGCCGTGAAATCCAAGTGATTGCAGAACCATTTGTAAAGCAAGGCTGGAAACAGGCCATTGGGTCGTCTGGCACTGCGCGCGCCCTAGCTGACATCATCGCCCAAATGGGGTATGGCGATGCTCCCAAAGGTTTTATTACCAAAGCTGCCTTGAAGGCGATGAAGCAGGATTTATTGCGCTTTGAGCACACCAGTCAGATTTCCGTGCCCGGGCTCAAGGATGATCGCCGCATCGTATGGCCGGGCGGCCTAGCAATCATGCTGGCAGTGTTTGAAGAGCTCGGGATTGAGTTGATGGAGGTAACCGATGCGGCCCTCCGAGTTGGCGTTCTTTATGATCTACTGGGGCGATCACAACACCACGATATGCGTTTTGTCACGGTGGAGCAGTTCATGGATCGGTACTCTATTGATCGGCAGCAAGCTAAGCGGGTGGGTAATTTAGCGACCAATTTTTTATCGCAGTTACCTGTCCTGGATAAGGAAGCCAGAGTGAATAATTTAGTGTTAATTGAGTGGGCGGCCAACCTGCATGAAATCGGCTTATCGATTTCCCACAACAGCTATCACAAGCATTCAGCCTACATTGCAGCGAATGCCGATATGCCTGGCTTTTCAAAAAATGATCAACTTCGCCTAGCTACCTTGCTCGTAGGTCACACCGGCAAACTCGGTAAGCTGGCTAGCAATACCCAATTCTTAGATTGGCGCATGCTGTTTGCCTTACGTCTCGCTCAATTGCTTTGCCGTGGTCGAAGCGATGCCCAATTGCCCGAGGTTAGAATCAGTGAGTCAGGCGCCGGTTTCACCGTCAGCATTAAACGGAGTTGGTTAGAAAATCACCCACTGACTGAATTCAGCCTCCGCAAAGAGGCTGCAGAGTGGGAGCGGATTGGTAGACCCTATCAAATCGAGCTAATCTGATTTAGCCCACGACTGACGCACCCAGTTTATTTGCCCAAAAAATGCTTGGCATAGCGGGGATTGATTTCCGATAAGCGCAACATCGTTAATAGATCGGCAGTATTAAAGTCCGGATCCCAAGCAGGTGCACTGCAAATTTTTGCCCCCAGCTTCAGGTAACCTTTAATCAATGGGGGCGCCTCAACCTCGAGTCCACCATTAAGGCGAGCGAGCGGCAATGGTACTTTTGGAAAGCCATGGCATTCAATTGGCGCCATTTGATCGGCACTCAGACCGTTGTAGAGGCTAGCAGCAAAGTGGCCGCCATCGGACATCGGGATACTAGCGCAGCCCAACATGATTTCATAATTGTTTTTCAGCATATATTCAGCAAGGCCACTCCACAGAGCCATGATCACGGCACCTGAACGGTAGTCTTGGTGTACGCAAGAACGACCTACTTCAACCATCTTGGGGCGTAAATGCTCCAAACGGGAAAGATCAAATTCAGAATCTGAATAGAGCTTACCGATCTCTTGGGCTTTATGAGGAGGTAGAACCCGGTAGGTACCTACAACTCGTAAGGTGTCTTGATCGCGAATGATCAGGTGGTCGCAATAGGCATCAAACTCATCAACGTCTAGGCCTTCTGCGTTTGGCGAAAGCGTAGCACCCATCTCCTCTGCGAATACCTTATAGCGCAAGCGCTGCGCCTCTTGAATTTCACCCGCATCTTTAGCCCACGATACCTGCAGTGCAGGACGCTTTGATTTGCTAACTGGGCGGGCAATTTCAGGGGTGGACTGCAATTCAGCCCGGGTACGCTGGGCAAATGCTTTACCAAATAAACGCTTAGCAATTTTTCTGGAAAGCAATTTTTTAATTGGATGGATTTTTTTCTTGCGCTCTACGGTCGTCGTGCTTTTAAAAAACACATCGAATGGAGCGAATGGATTGGGCATGTCTGACATAGAAAACCTTATAAAAGTAGAATTAACTGTAAATTGCGTTTATGACAGTTTGGTGAAGAGTGGGAGGCATACGCAGAGCCATAAAATAAAGGAGATAAGCAGCGCTAGCATCACCGCGGCAGAGCCAAAATCCTTGGCGCGTTTGGATAAATCATGGTGCTCAAAGGAGATGCGATCGATCGCCGCCTCAACGCTGGAATTGAGTAATTCGATTGCCATCACGAGCACAAGGGAGCAAATTAAAATGGCCTTTTCAAAGAGCGATACCGGCAATACAAGTGCAATGGGTGTCAGCAATACAAACAGAGTCAGCTCTTGTCGAAACGCACTTTCTTCTTTAAAAGCAAATACCAACCCATGCCACGAGTTTTTCGCAGCATGCCATGCACGAACCAATCCGCGATTGCCTTTGTGCGGATTTTGGTCAATGTGGTAGGTATTTTTCAATTAAAAACCCGAGGAATAATTAGGCTAGGGCAGTGCGGTGTACCGCAGCGCTTACTACGGGCTTTAAGTGCCTTGCAAACTGCTCCGTCGAAGCTCTCCAGGAAAAGCGCTCAGCATGTGCTCTAGCCACCTCACGGGGGATCTTGAGGGCAGCGAGGCAAGCGGTGCGTAAATCCTCATTCATTGCGCCTGCAGGAGAGTCGCCAAGTACATCAATGGGGCCAGTAACGGGGTAGGCTGCCACTGGGGTACCGCAGGCCATGGCCTCTAGCAAGACCAAGCCAAACGTATCTGTTTTGCTCGGAAAGACAAAGACATCCGCGGCTGCGTAGACCTTGGCTAATTCAGGCTGATTTAAAACGCCTAAATAATTGACATTCGGATATTGCTGCTTGATTTTCGCCATGGCAGGGCCATCGCCCACGACCCATTTTGAGCCGGGTAGATCAATCTCTAAGAATGCATTGATGTTCTTTTCAATGGCAACCCGACCCACGTATAAGAAAATCGGGTGGGCTGAATTGAGGGCCTTTGATTCTTGCATATGAAACACCTCAGTGTCTACCCCGCGAGACCACAGAACCACATTAGTAAAGCCAAATTTATCCAGATCATCTTTGACCACGATGGTGGGCGCCATAACGGCCATCGATGGACCATGAAACCAACGCAAAAACGCATAGGTCCACGAGATTGGAATACCGGTGCGCGCCTGTACATATTCTGGAAAGCGCGTGTGGTATGCGGTAGAGAAGGGCAGGCGATTTCGTACAGCGTATGCCCTTGCGGATAAACCAAGGGGCCCTTCAGTGGCAATGTGAATTGCATCGGGCTCAAAACCCTTGATTTTGCGTGCTACACCTTTGCCGGGAAACAGCGATAAAGAGATATCCGGATAGGTAGGGCAAGGAATCGTTTTAAATTGATTGGGCGTAATCATCTCAATCTCATGTCCCATTAGCCGTAGTTCATGGCAGGTTTGCTTGAGGGTACGAACAACTCCATTGACCTGGGGTTCCCAGGCGTCGGTTACGATCATTATTTTCATACTAGAGCCTCTTCAAGTGATGGGGTAATACGCGTTTGTGTATTTAACTGTTCGGCATTTGCGATGCTGGGAGCGGGATCCCCCAATATGGTTTTCCAAAAGACGAGTTTGAGTTCGCCTTCGGTGGTTTCGACCAGGGCACTTAGGCTTTCGACCCAATCGCCGTCGTTGCAATAAATCAAACCATCGATTTCCCGAATTTCAGCTTTGTGAATATGCCCACAGACAACGCCATCGCAATTGCGCATGCGGGCTTCGCGCGCCATGATGTGTTCAAAGTCGGCGATGTAACTGACCGCATTCTTGACTTGGTGCTTTAGGTATTGCGATAGTGACCAGTACTGCAAGCCCATTTTGATTCGAATCAAATTAAAGTAGCGGTTCATGTACAAAATGAGGGAGTACAGGTTATCGCCGACGTAGGCTAGCCATTTGGCGTATTGCATCACCCCATCAAATAGATCGCCATGCGTAACCCAGAGCTTCTTGCCATCCACAGTGGTATGAATAATCTCTTCCACCACCTGAATGTCGCCAAAGGACATGCCAATGTATTGGCGTGCGCTTTCATCATGATTGCCCGGAATAAAATACACATTGGCGCCTTTACGGGCTTTGCGCAGCAACTTCTGCACCACGTCATTGTGGGTTTGTGGCCAATAGATGGATTTCTTGAGGCGCCAACCATCGATAATGTCGCCCACCAAGTAAAAGGTGTCGGCTTCGTTGTGTTTTAAAAAATCGAGGAGGTAGTTCGCCTGGCAACCGGATGTACCCAGGTGCACGTCTGAAATCCAGATGGCTCGGTAGTGCGTCATTGATGAATATTAAGCCAGTGCTATGTGTAGGCTTCATGACAATTTCATGTCATTTTTATGACTTACTGGCTTAGTATGCTAATTGCATTCCTAATTTCAGAGCGCATCATATTTTCGTTTCTTGATATGACTTTAAGCCGTTTTATTACCATACTGCAAATCATCGCGCATGTCCTGAGGGGCTGTTTCATTTTGCTACTGCTATTTCCATGGCTTAAGGCAGAGCGGCGGCATCGATCGATTCGCCACTGGTGCAAGCAGTTGCTCGATATCTTTAATATGCGCCTTAGCGTTATTGGGGCAGAGCATCTGATGGACGATCATTACCTTATGGCGGCTAATCACATCTCGTGGATTGATATTCATGTGATCAATGCCTTTAAGCCCCATTATTTTGTCGCCAAATCCGAAGTAGCGAGTTGGCCTATTTTTGGCTGGATGGCTAAGCAACTCGGTACGCTCTTTATTGAGCGAGACAGGTCCAGTAGCATTCGTAACATGGTGCAGGAGGTGGCCGAGCAACTCAAGCAAAAAGCCATCTGCATCTTTCCAGAAGGTACCTCAACTGACGGCAAGCAAGTGGCGCCCTTCAAATCGAACTTATTTGAGGCAGCGATTGTGGCCAATGCGCCGGTATATAACCTGGCGATTCAGTACTTTGATATGCGAACCGGCCATAAAACTACGGCGCCTGCTTTTATTGGCGATATGGGCTTAGTGGACTCGATGTGGAATCTCATTTGCAGCTCGCCTATTTGCGCCCAGATCAGCATTAGCGAAAGACTACCTGCACTCAAAGATAGAAAGGCCCTGGCCGAACTGAGCCAGAGCCTGATTGCAGAGCAAATACGAGAGAGCCGCTAGAAGGCGGCGCGTACCCCCACCATTAGGCTGCGACCGGGTTGGGGTGCATACAAACGCACGGCCATTGGGGTAGTGGCAAAGCGGATTTGCTCGTTAAGTAAGTTACGTAAATTAAGATAGCCTGTCCAACTGATCTTATTGACCTTTTCGGTATACGACAAACCGGCATTCAGTAAGTTATAGCTGGGGGTGGGGCCCACTTCCCAAGAGGCCAATCGATTCTGCTCAAAGCTATAGGTATAGCTGGCATTGGCTAGCCACTTATTTTTCTGCTGAGCCAGCTGAAGCCCGACCCGAGGCGCTGGTTGCAAAGGTAAATTGCCGCCCGCATCAAAGGTGCCTTGGGAGGCATCCGCAAATAAACGGGCACCACTGCCCACATTCCCCCAGTTGTAGGTCAACTCGGCCTCGGCTCCTTTGATGGTTGCTGCGGCTTGCTGGGCAACGACCACGCTAAAGTTATCATCTCCAGCACTTTCTCCAGAGATATAGTTTCCGTAAATATAGTTATTAAACTTATTGACATAAATACTCGCCTTGCCACGCACTTTACCCAATACCTTGTGTGCTGTTAGTTCAAGATTGTTTGAGATCTCTTTGGATAAATTCGAGTTACCCACCATAAAGGTTGCGGTCGACTCATGAACACCGTAGGCATACAGTTCTTGCGCACTGGGGGCTCGCTGCGAAACCGTATAGGCTGCACCCAAACCATAACCATGGACTAGGTTCCACAAGCCGCCAGCGGAGTAGGATATTAGATTGAAATTACGGCTTACAGCTTGCGGGTTCACGGGCCCATTTGAGCTTGCATTCCCATCTATTTTAAAGTTGATGCCATTGCCAGGTAATCCAGCTTCATATGGAAAAATTGTTTCGCTATTGGGGTTTTGACTTACGTTGTCATAACGTAAGCCCAAGTTAGCTTGCAGAGGCCCCCAGCGACCTTCCTCAATCCAGAAGAGGGCATTGGACTTGGTTTTAGTTGACGGAACGATGGCATAGCTACCACTTGCTAAATCGGTAGCTTCGAGTGATGCGCGTGTGACTTGCGCACCAATATTGCCTTTCCATCCCATGAAATTCTTATGCGATAAATCGAGGCGCGCCTCATTGGCGATATTTTTCCACAGAGCAGCAGCAATGCCATCAGGTCCGAATTCAGTATGGTTGTAATTGCTATTGGCTGCACTGAACTTGATTGCAGAGAAGTTGCCAAACGGATCCCGCGTCTCATGTTGGAAGTCATAGCGATTTTGCGATTGGTTAATCGCGCCACCTTCCGGAGTTGGGATGCCGTAGTTGTTGTTTAGGCGCTCAATCGATACGCCGGTATAGCCTGACTTGCCAATGTAGGAAGCGCCCAAACCCAGATTGTTCTGATTGTTAAACGAGTTAGGTAATTTGCCGGTGTAATTGTTTTCTGCTCCTCCTGGTGGAACAGTCCAGCCACCTGCAGGCTCGCCTTGGGATTGCGTTGATTGCCCAGGAAAGCGATAGTTTTGCGCATTGTTGATGGCGGTATCCACGTGCAATGCAATGGAGCCAACCGACCCTTCCAATACACCGGATGCTGCTCGGCCATTGTTAACGGTTTCATAACTGGTGTTTGCTACACCCGATGCTTGCTCTGGTAGGGTTGTGTGAATACGTTCATTTACCACGTTGACTAAGCCGCCACTTGAGCCTGAACCGTACTTTAAGGCTGCGGCGCCACGCAAGATTTCAATTTGTTGTGCGTTTTGCAAGGGCGTTGCCACTGCATGATCGGCCGAGATACTGGACACATCGCCCACTGAAAGACCATTTTGCAAAATCTGTACGCGTGCGCCCTCTAGACCTCGAATAACTGGGCGGGAAGAGCCAACCCCATAGCCGGTCGCAGAAACTCCAAGCTCGTTGCCCAGGGTTGCTCCCAAAGTAGTACCCAATTTGTCTAGGAGTTCATTGCCTTGCAGAATTTTGGTTGGCGTCAGAATGCTAAGGTTGCTTTCCTGTGAGCCAGTTGCTTCAATTTGTAGATTGGGATTGCTGCTGCTTTGGGCGTAGGCAATCATAGAAAAAGATACAGTCAGTGTCGTGGTCAGGCTAACTGATTTGAGTAAGCCAAACGCATTTCGCTTCGCTAAAAGCGATCGAGAATTCATCTTCATAAAAAACTCCAATTGCGCCACGGCATCGCAGTGGCGAAACAGTACATGGCAGAAAATAGTTGCCGCTTAGGGACTTACAACTGGAGGGATTGCGGCGGAGCGCGGGATTGGTAGTGGCTTAAAACTGCGCCAGTATTAAAAACGGCGCTATAGATAATCGGTTCGGTTGCCAGCGCTTGAACAGCTGCGATGGTCGTACCAGTACTTGAAACAAAGCCAGCTAAGGTGAGCGCATCAAACAGTAAACAATTGGCATTAATGTGATCGCCATGCGATGCCTGCATTGCCTTGACAGGGTGATCCGTATTGCAGTCATCGTGCTCCAGGGCTAATTCAGATAAGCCAAATTGGAGTACTTGAGTCTGACCAGAATGGGGATGCGCAATACTGTGTTGATAGCCCAGCCAATGGGTGCCCAAAAGGCTGATGGCGAGGAAAGCAATTGCTAGACAAGCCCGAGCAGGACGCTGGATTTGGGTGGCAAAAAAGGCTTTCATAGGGCTAAATGGTACAGGAAATGCCTAGTCGGCCCAATACTGTGTAAAATAGCCATTCCGTCGGAGTGTAGCGCAGCCTGGTAGCGCACCTGCTTTGGGAGCAGGGGGTCCAAGGTTCGAATCCTTGTACTCCGACCACTTTTCCTTCCCTTGATCAATTCTGCCAAGAGTCTGATCCACCTCAAAAACGCCACGTTACGCCTGCCTCCGATCGTAAGGAATATATCCCCGATCCAGAGAATACGGTCCCAAAGTTAGCCGCGCTGCGCATGATCGATAGGCCTAAATCAAAATCTGGGGTGATCGAATAAATTGCGGCCACCATTCCATAGTCCGAAAACCGGTTTGCATTCAGCAGAATATTGCTGCCCACGCCAAAATCCAGTGCTAAGCGCCAGCGCGTATTCACTATCCAAACGGGTGCAATAGAAAGTGCATAGGCACTGGTACGTAAGGGCTCAATACTGCCGCTGACCGGGTAATTGGTGTTGTAGGGATTGCGGGCATAACTGACGTTGCTATGTACATGAATTTGATTCCAATAATAGGAGCTGATGAGATTCAGCTCGTAATTAGTTCTGGCAAATCCAATACCGACGGCTTGCTGGCTTGTGGTTGCGGGCAGGGTAACGGTGGGTTTGACAGCAAACGCCCAGCCTTTTTCACCATCACCCCAAAAACGCCACTTGAGTCCCAGTACATAATTGGAAAGAGGTGAGTAGCTGCCATTTGGGTTCGCATAGTAAGTGCTTGAAAACGAGGCTTCAACGGTTTCACTCAAACCGCGGGTGTATGTAAACGGCGCTGCCGTTGCTCGCCCAAGACCCTTAAATTCCTCGCCGTTGCTATTGATAACGGAAATGTCCTCAGCAGCCTTATTATTTAAAACATAAATGTATTGCTCAATTTGATTGACGTTGCGGCCAACCGTAGCGGCATCATCGGTATTGAGCGGTTCAAATGCCTGTGCACCAAACGACAGAGCGAAGGCAAAAACGCAGAAGAGAATGCGAAGGGCGGCAAACATGAGTAAGGGACACTATAAGACAAATAAGTCACACTAGACCAATTGGATGACACTTCAATGTCATCCAAGGCAACTCTGGAAGATTAAGCTATTTGGGAAGAAACTCTTTTTTAGCTCGCAAGAACAGCAGCGCAATCACACCCACGAGCATGACATAGAGTGAAATCATCACCGCTCCTTTGCTGTGAGCATACGCAAAGCTTGAATAGGCCAAATACGCGCAGGAAGCGCAAAAGATGAGTGGTGTAAGGGGGTAGAGCGGGACACTAAACTCCCGCTTGGTATGAGGATGCTTAAAGCGCAGAATAAATACTGAGATGCCAACGAGGAACAGGAAGCTCCAAAACACAGGAGCAGTAAATTCCACCATGGCCTCAAAACCATCCGACTGCAACGCGCCGAAACACACGAGTGCAACGCAAATAATTCCCTGGACGATGTAGGCCAAGCTAGGAGAGCCGCGCTTGGCTTCCCAGCGTCCCATGAAACGTAAGCCATACCAATCTTCGCCCATCGCAAAGTTGGTGCGTGCGCCCACAATCATGGTGGCATTAATGCTGGTGAGCGCCGCAACCGCTACAAACAGGCCGAGGAGTTTTTCACCAATTGGGCCAAAGGCAAGGCCGAGTAAATCGGCAGGCGCTGCTTTACTACTGGCCAGCTGCTGCATGCCCAGGCCTCTGATTAAAGCCCAATTCACCAGCAGGTAAATAATGGTGATAAGCAAGAGACTAAAGACGATGACATAGACCACTGTCTTGCTGCCACCTTTCACTTCGGCTGAGATATAGGCGGATTCATTCCAGCCGCCAAAGGTCAGCAGCACAAACACCATGGCCAGACCAAGTAAGCCCAGCGGTGGCGTACTCGAGAAAAAGGCCGCATGCTCTACCGCAGGTAAGGGGGTACCCAAGAGTCCAAATCCAGCGACGATGATCGCCAGCAGACCTGCAACTTCGAGAACGGTGAGTATGGTTTGCACATTTGCTGATGCATGAATACCAATTAGATTCACCAGCGTCAAGCCAGTCACAATCAGCAGTGCCCAAATAACAGCCGAGTAGTCGCCCAGGGGCAAGACCTTCGTCATGTAGTCGCCAAACACAAAGGCGAGCAAGGCTATTGATCCGGTGTTAATGACGGTGGCTTTGGCCCAGCCGTACAAAAACGATGCGTTTTTGCCATAGGCTTTAAATAAGAAGTGGTAATCACCGCCTGCATGGGGGTAGGTGGTTGCCAGCTCGGCGTAGCACAGGGCGCCTGCCATGGAAATCACCGAGCCGATGATCCAAGCGCTCATCATCCAGCCGATATCGCCGGTAATGCCGGCGACCATCGATGGCGTTTTGAAAATGCCAGCGCCAATCACAATGCCAACAATGATGGCAATGGCACCGGTGCGCGAGAGCAGGCGCTCCGGCACCGTGTTGGCGGGGTTATTCATGAGCTAGATTAAAGGGCTGAAAACGCAGGGCAGTTCTTAACGACGTACGCCGGTAAATTCATTCTGAACGTAGCCACCCTTATCGTCACCTTTCAAGGTATTGCCAGTCACGGTTACTTGCGCTGTCCGGAAATTACCATTGCGGTCTTTGTAGCTAAATTCCATTTTGGTGCCAGTCAGTTTTGCATTAAGCAGGGGTTGGCTTCTGCGATCTATTAATAGACTGCCGCCAATGCGCTGGTAGTGCTGTGACAGGCTTAGGGTAGCAGGGCCCTGGGCATCAAAGTTTGTGAGGGTCCATTCACCAGCCACGTTGGCAGGTACCACCCAGTAATAGGCTCTGGCAGGACTATCGATTTCAGCGTCTGCCTCCCAGTCGCCCATGGTGAAGGCATGCGATACCACGCGTGTGCCGGGTTTCATCTTGAGGATAGTAGGGCGCAATTTGAGGTTGAGTTCAGGTAGGAGGTACATGGTGACAACCGTAGCCTTGGAGAAATCTTCCTTAAAGATATCGCCCTGAATGATTTTGACTTGCTTTGATACTCCAGCACGCTCGGCATTGCGCTGGCCAAGGGCTGCCATTTCTGGATTAAATTCAATCCCAACTGCAGTTGCGCCGAATTGCTTGGCCGCTGCAATCGCAATCTTGCCATCACCAGCACCCAGGTCATAGACCAAATCTGATGGGCGGACTTTGGCAATCTTGAGCATATTGGTAACCAACTCATCGCCAGTAGGTACCCAGATCACATCTTTGCCCTCTTGGCCAATACTAGGTTTGTATTTATCGTCGCCACCCTCGGTTAGGCCTTGCGCGCTAAGGCTAACGGCAAACAAGAGAGAAAAGGCAAAAAGGAGTCGTTGTACGTTCTTCATAGTGGGCTTAAGGGCGTTTAATGGGTTGAGTGAAATAACCGTACGATCATAAATTAATTCAATTAAAAGCCCCAAAAAAAGCCAAAAACCGTAAACCATGTCCATTAGAATGGGGGCTGCAGATACATACTGCCCATAGCTCAGCTGGATAGAGCAACGGCCTTCTAAGCCGTAGGTCACAGGTTCGACTCCTGTTGGGCAGGCCACTGAAGCTTGGTACGTACCGGACACATGCTTTACGTCCGGTACCGACCACATGGTTTACACATCTACCTTCACATCCCCAATACTTTGGGACCAAATGGATTTTCTAGGGCTTGTACCCTTGAAGATTCCATATCAAAGTAAGCTATAACGTAATCCATAAGGCTGACTAACCACACATCGTCTTCGACTTGCCGCAGGCCCATGTCATGACCAGCGAACACCGTACTAAAGTGAATCTTCTTACCATCCAAACAGATGCGTCCGCTGTTGGTCACCGTGACGGTTTTATCGTGGAAGGGATAGCCGACATCGGGCAATCCTTCATATCTTTTGGTAGACGGTTGATAGAGTTCTGCAGGCTTTTTCATCTCCAAGGCTTGATGGGGCCTTTCGTAGTTGTACTCGTGGATAAAGTCTTCAAACT
>JAIXPY010000127.1 GCA_027486025.1 Burkholderiaceae bacterium | reverse complement strand
TAGAAAGCTCATTCGCACTCAGCGAAGCCGCTTTAGAGAATGCACAGAAATTAGCCGAACTGAACTACGCTGCATCCAAAGATGCATTAGTGAACGTACAAGATAGCATTACTCAAGTACTGAGCGCGAAAGACCCAAAGCAAGTGACTGATCTGATCACTGCTGATCTGTTGCAAGATGCTGGCACACAAGCTGCTGCATACCAAAAGAAAGTAACTAAAGTATTGCGTGACAGCAATAAAGAATTGAACAACGTGGTTGAGTCCAGCATTGACCAGTTTCAAAAGGGCATGCAAGAGTGGATCAACACCATTTCTGCTAACGCACCAGCTGGTTCAGATGCATTTGTATCCGCAATCAAAACTGGTTACGGTAGCGCCTTGCAGGGCTTTGAGCAATTCCGCGCAGTAAGCAAGGATGCATTGGCTACTGCTGAGAAAAACGCTGAGCAAGCATTTGAAGCATTTCAGGGTCAAGTTGCTCAAGTGAAAAAAGCAGCAACACCAGCAACACGTAGCCGCAAAGCTGCTTAATTTGGTGCGCCCGCTTTAGTGCCTTAGTTGGCAGCTTAATAAGCAAAAATCCCACTGCAGTGATGCGGTGGGATTTTTTTATATAGTCACATAACCCGAAAAATAATTATTCGTCGGTATCGGCTGTGGAATCCAATAAGCCTGTCGGTAGTGTTTTACTGGGCTTCACACCCAGCTCACGCACCTTCTCTGCCGTACGTATTAAATTGCCTTTACCCGTTTTAAGTTTGTTAAAGGCATCGTGGTAACTGGTTTGAGCCTGATCAATCCGTTGACCTAGCTTTTCCATATCATCAATGAAACCAACAAATTTATCGTAGAGCGCGCCGCATTGGCGGGCAATTTCTAACGCATTTTTATTCTGGTGGTCTTGCCGCCATAAATGGGCAACGGTACGGAGTGTCGCCATCAGGGTGCTAGGGCATACCAAAACAATATTCTTTGCGAGCGCCTCTTGATAGAGATTGGGAGCAGACTTAAGGGCCAATAAAAATGCAGGTTCAATTGGAATAAACATCAAGACGAAGTCCACCGAGCCAACTCCATAAAGGGAGCTGTAATTCTTACTGGAGAGCCCCTGAATATGTTGGCGCAGCGACTGTATGTGGGCGTTGAGTTCAATCTGTGCTGTATCGGCATCTGCTGATTCCGCATGGCGCGCATAGGCGGTAATCGATACCTTACTATCGACTACCAAATGGCGACCTTCGGGTAAGCGCACCACAATGTCGGGCTGTAAGCGTGAACCATCCACTTGAGTATGGCTATCTTGCACAAGGTACTCTTCGCCTTTGCGAAGACCGGACGATTCGAGAATGGATTCCAGAACGAGCTCGCCCCAGTTGCCCTGGATTTTGGAGTCACCCTTTAATGCTTGCGTAAGCGATCGGGTCTCATCTGACATCTTGACATTTAATGCCGAGAGTCGCTCGATCTCACTTTTGAGAGCAAAACGCTCGCGGGATTCATTGGCATAGGAGGTCGATACCTGCTCTTTAAACTCCGTCAACTTGGTTTGCAAAGGCTTCAGCAAAGCATCCAGACTTAAGGCATTTTGTTCAGTAAAGCGGCGTGTTTTATCGTCCAAGATATCGTTCGCGAGATTTTTAAACTGAGTGGTTAGAGCTTCTTTCGCTTCGTTGAGTGACTCAATTCGACCAAGGCCTTGCTTGCGTTCCGAGTCCAGTGCCGCCTCTAGGCGAATGGCATTTTGCAAGGCCGTATCGCGCTCCGTACGTAGACTTGCAACTAAAGCTGTTTGTTCGGCAAGGGCAAGCTCCGCACTGCTAAAGCGGCTTCGCAAGGTCAAAAGGTAGATCAACAGCCCAGTGCAGACTGCAATGAGTAGACCAAGAAAGAGAAGGGCGCTGAGATCAAAAGACATGGGCATAGATTACGCTAGATTAAAGTGACTCTAAATCTTTTAAGGTGATCATCAGCATCATGGGATCGTGTTTTGCCGCATCAAACCCCATTTTTTCATAAAACGATTTTGCTTCCAGAGAAAGTGCGTGCACCACAATCCCCCGAATTCCCAATACATCGGCTGCTTGCTGAACGCGTAGGCAGGCATCACGAACCAATGCCCTGCCAATCCCTTTGCCGTGGAGTGATTGATCGACGGCAAGTCGCCCGAGTATGACAACCGGAATGGGATTGGGCATATTGCGACTAAAGCGGCTAGAAGAGGAATGCTCGCTTGTCAGAGACCCACTAGCTAGGCAGTAATACGCTAATACGGTAGATGCCTTACAAACCACATAGGTGCGTGATGCACCCGACGCTTGATTTTTACGGGCCCTATGCCTTAGCCAATAATCCAATGTATCCACACCGGATTGAAATGCGTCAAGGTGGTGTGTTGTATCAAGTAAAGCCGGCCCTACTAAATTCACTGCTTATCCCACGGTGCGGGGGTAGCCATGGTTTTGCGCAGGCGTGCATTTACATCTGATTGAACAATTGGGGCATCCAGTCGCGCAATAAACTCGGCATGGGTTTTGGGGTCGACCTGAATGAGGCGCTGATCTAATAAGGCCTCTTCCGCTATTAGCCGGGCTGCATCCAAAATAAAGTCCGTTCTATTTTTGTGTTGTACCTTGGCGGCGCGATCAATTAAGTCCCGCTCCTCTGCCTTAATGCGTAGATTGAGTGCTTCGCGTTTGCTGTGATTTCGGAGTGCTGCGGGCATTGTCAGTCAGTAGTCTCAGTTCAGAAATGCGCTAAAGAAACGCATAACGACAGAATACCACTTTGTAATGACATTGTCATTACAATTTGATTCAAAATACCAGGTAATTCAAAAAAAAGCCCGCAGTTTTAGCTAGCTTGCCAATCACGACAAGCCGCTAAACAAATTAACCCTGAATCAACTGCTTGAGTTCGCCACTTTGAAACATCTCGGTCATGATGTCCGAGCCACCGATAAATTCACCGTGGATGTAGAGCTGGGGGATGGTTGGCCAATTGGCATATTGCTTAATACCTTGGCGAATACCTTCATCATCAAAGACATTAACGGTGTGTAGATTGTCGGCACCGCAAGCCCGCAAGATGTTAATCGCATTGCCTGAAAAGCCACACTGTGGAAACTGGGGGGTGCCTTTCATGAACAGCACGACGGGGTGGCTGGTGACGATTTCTTTGATTTGAGCTTGGATATCCATTGCGTTACTCCATGT
>JAIXPY010000122.1 GCA_027486025.1 Burkholderiaceae bacterium | reverse complement strand
TCGACTTCAATACCCGTGCCAATCCTGCACGTCGGATTTATTTATGGGTACCCATAAATACATCCGACTAAGTAAATTAAAATTTACATAGACGAATGTCACAATATATTTACAAAATACGCAATAAAAGTCAATTTATTTATAGGGATATTATTTAAATCGATATAAATCAGTGACTTAAAGGATTTAAGTCGATGCAATGCAGCAGGGCTGGAATGGGCTAATTTAACGACTCTTCTGATCGTTCCTGTTGCCCTTGGCGTTCTTCTTTTTCTATTTTTCGAAAGGTATACATCAAGTACAACTTTAGCAACAGCAGAGCCAGAACGGCAAAGCCAATGAGGTAAGCAATGAACTTATAGAAATTGAATTCGTCCATTGCAATCCTCCTCTTTTAGTAAAGCGCCGTGGTGAATCGTGATTACGCGACTATGGCTGCAAATCAAATACCAATACTTCAGCGCCAATACCGCGCTCCAAAGTGAGCAATGCCTCACCCTCCATCATGAGCGCATCCCCTGCCTCAAGCTGCTGCCCTTGCACAAGTAACTTACCTTGTACCAAGTGAACGTAGGCTTTGCGCGCTGGATTCAGCTCTAAACGAGCAGACTCGTCGCCATCAAACAGGCCAGCAAAAATCTGGGCATCGGCATTCATCTTGACTGAGTCATGGGCGCCATCATGCGATGCAATTAAGCGCAAGCATCCTTTTTTACTATTCAATGGAATCGATTTCTGCTCGTATCCTGGCTCAACGTTCATATGCAGTGGTTCGATCCAGATTTGTAAAAAATGGGTTTCTTGATCTGGCGCATGATTAAACTCGCTATGAACAACGCCGGTCCCCGCACTCATGCGCTGAACATCACCTGGTGGAATTGCTTTGATATTCCCCATGCTGTCTTCGTGCGCCAGCTCACCCGATAGGACGTAACTAATGATTTCCATATCGCGATGGCCGTGCTTACCAAAGCCACGCCCGGCAGCCACCCGATCTTCATTGATCACGCGTAAGTTGCCCCACCCCATATACTCAGGGTCGTGATAACCCGCAAATGAAAAGGAATGAAAACTTTTTAGCCAGCCGTGATTAGCGTAGCCGCGGTCACTTGATTTTCGAAGAAGCATCATGATTTATAAATAATAATAAGGATCGCAAAGGTGATGAAGGTGGGGAGATGCCATCAGACGATCGATTAGCCTACTGATGGCCACAAGATGTAGATAAAAATACCCAACTGCAGCACATTGATCACTACGCTCAGTCCATGTAAAAGACCAAAACGCTTTTTGTCTTTGTTGTCTGACGCTTTATTGATGGCGGGCGTGAGAATGAATTGCGCTATCGCAAAAAGAATTGCGCAAATAAATGTCAAGCTACTAATCAGCGCATCGTTCGCTAAAAGCGATGCTGCAATACAGGTAAAGCATAAAAAAGCATAGTACTTTGGAAAGAAACTCCGCACATACTTACTAGACCATTCGGCTGGAAGCACCTTAAATACCGTAGGCGCTACCGCAATCGTAAAGAACACCATGATGCCGACCATGGCTGCAACAATGTAAAGGCTTATTAAGTTAGGTGGCATAGCTGCTTTTCGTTAATGAGTTAAAAAGAGAATGAATGCCAGCGCAATAAAGAGTTGGCCCCAGGCATTAGTCTGGTTTCTTCAAATCAATTCGCGCCGTCATCTTGCCTGCAAAAATCATATTCAATTGCACGCCATCATTCCCCTGCACCACCTGAATACCTTCTTTTTCAGAAGGGGTAGTTTTATCTACCCTCAGCATATTGGCAGGCCAATCCACGCGTATTTTTGCTGCCATGGGTAAGTAGCCATCTAAGTAGCGGCGCATCAGAGGACCGGCATTTAAGCGATATTGGCCTGCCCCCACCTGATCTAAAGCTTTGGATTGCAGATCAATGCAAATCGATGCACCCCGCTCAACATCCGTCAAAACCACTTGATTATTTTTTACTTCGGCTGAGGCCATCTTATCAACGCTTTTAACTGCAATCGCTTGAATGCGATCGGGATTAAAAACAATCACGACTTTTCGAATGGGATCAAGCTGGTAGTGACATGTCGCAATCTGCACACTGCCACTTTCCAAACTGGCTGTAGTAATTTTTACCCGCGATTCATAGGAGTACGCTCCGGGGTCGGGGCGTTCTTTCAGGTATTTGATCTGGCCTTCAGCGGCAATATCGGAAAACTCCAGCGCCCATACGGATGCGCTACAAAACAGCAGAGCAGTTAACAATGTGCTTTTAAGCATATTAAAAATGATTGTCAATCACCATTTCTGATTTAGGAATGAATCCGGGCTTGGGCCATGCCGCTTGAGTTCCTTTGCCAATCACCAGCATTGCAGCAACTGCATAGTCTTTTGGCAGATGAATGAGCTCAGCAACCTTCTTAAAATCAAAGCCGACCATTGGACATGAGTCGTAACCCATCGCTTTTGCTGCCAACATCATGGTTTGCAATAGGATGCCGGCAGAGCGCATGGCTTCATCGCGCTGCAACTGCTCATTTCCAGAATAAAACGGATTAATCCATGGCACTAAGATATCTTGGGCTGCCTTAGGTGCATTCACCCAATAACGTGCAGGATCTTTATCCCATGCCTTGATGTCAACGGTAACTACAAATAAGAGTGAACCATCGGTCACTTGCGCTTGATCGTGTGCTGCTGCACGCAACTGTACTCGCAATGCCTTGTCTTTTACATTGACTAAACGCCAGTGCTGAATATTAAAAGAGGAGGGAGCTTGCATCGCCAAATCAATTAATGCGTCGGTTTCTGCGGGGTAATCTGGTGCGCGGCATCAAAGTGCTTAACTGCTCTGCGCTGGCGAATGGCATCAAGTGTGTTCATGGGGTTCCTATTCATTTTTCTCGTAACAGCTTACTGTAATAGAAATTACGAAAAAAGGATGGCTTCCCCCGGAAATCCGCACCAAATTGATAAATCTTGGTTTTGAGGTGGTTAAACAGCTTGGTTCAGTAGAATAGCCATTCATGAAAAAAACAGCTTATTTGCTATTTCTATTTGCTCTGAGCGGGCTTTTTCGCCCTGCCTTGGCGATTGACCTGCAACCGGGCGATATTGTCGCCCCGCCACCCAATATCACCTTAGCAACCATATCGTATGTAAACAGCCAAAACAACGATCTATTCCGAAACGGCGTCAATACCGGCGCAGATCCCAAGCTCGAAAGCAATTCGGTGTTTTTTCGGTTAAGCCATACCTACACCATTGGCTCGCTCCCTGCAGTGAGTTTCGTACAAACAGGAACTGGAGCCCTCTCAACCGATGGATCACTGGCGGCCTTTCCGGGTAGCAAGGGCATGACGGACTCCAGCATCGTGACAGCTATTTGGCCCTACTCTAATCACGCCACTAGAACATATCTTGGACTTGCGGCCTACCTGTTTCTACCTACTGGTGAGTATTCCAATGCCAAAGCCTTCAATCTGGGTAGTAATCGTTATGCACAAGCATTGCAAATGGGTTACCAGCGCCCCATCAGCAAAAAAGTAGATGCTGCAGTTGCTGTCGATACTACCTGGTATGGCGCCAATAGTGCCTGCGCTGCAGCCTGTTTATCTAATCAAAATCTGCAACTGACGCAAAAACCCTTGTATACCGCCCAAGCCGGTCCGATTTATAGGATTAATCAAACCTATACGATCGCTGCAACGTATGTCTACGTCACCGGCGGTGAAACTGCATGGAATGGGATTGAGCGTAACAATACCCTCGTTACCCAGCGCTATTTCGTCAGTGGTGTAGCCCATACGCGCGTCGGTCGATTTACCGTGCAATACGGTAACGACATCACCACCATGAATGGCTTCATGGAAAGTAATCGTTTTATCGTGCGCTATGCCAAAGCATTTTAGATAGCAGCCATCGAGATATGCTTGACTGGACTGCGCCAAATCAAGTAATTGCTATCCAAGTATCTTAATTAAATGATTTTTTATCTATTCCCAAGACTTAAACTGAATCGCAGTCGCGGCGCAGTCGCCCACGGTGGAGTGGCTACCCTCTCTGCAAACTGGCCTGGGGTTGCGGCGACCTTACTGCGCTTTTTTGTGAGGCTGAATTGATGCGTTACACCGCAAAATCGGTGTGCACCAATTAGTGTCGCACACTTGACCTTGAAATGAATCAATCCGATCAAGCCAATTGCACCTAATTACAACGGACTTCTTTGCATCGACTCCTTCTATCTCTAACTGTATTGTTCCTCAGTCATCCACTGATGATGGGGCTTGCTTTTGCATCGGAAGATGCAAACAAGTTTTCATCCCGGTTTGAAAACTCCTCCGAGCAATATGGGCGGGATCGCATTTTGGAGCTGTGGGGCTACCATGATTCACAGGGGAGTGGCAACTATCAAGAAACCGTCCGGCTGCGCTACTATCAGCCTCTCAATATTAATCGCTTTAATGGCACCCTACGTCTTGATACAACATATGTGCGGGCGTACGGCACGGGCACGCCGATCGGTACATCTGATCGCTACAGCGAGGGCAATACGATGCTCACGTTTTGGGGAAATCACCCAAACCTTTTCCCAAGTTGGGGCGCCAATCTAGGCGCTCGCGTTATTTTTCCCTTCGGCAACAACGGCCAGTGGGCAGCAGGACCGCAGATAGGCGCCAGTTTCAAACCCACAGGGAATAATCCTTTGGATGTAACAGACTTCTCACCCCTAGCGCGCTACATGTATGGCTTTGATACGAAAAGCAATTCATTTCAGGTCAACCCCAATCAACCGACGCTGATTCGCAACCTACAGCTCTATCCCACTATTGGATTTAGATTAAGTGCCAATACACAATTACGGCTGTGGGATGAAAATGGTGCGGTCTATAACTCTGATGGTGGTGGCTGGTTTGTCCCTATTGATGCCATGGTGGCGCATCGCATTAACAAACGCCTTCTATTTGCCGTGGGCGCAAGCAAACAGGTAATCCAATCCTATTACCAATACGATTGGTCTGTGTATAGCAAGGTATCACTCAATTTTTAACGGCCATGAATTCCATGCGCGTATTAGATACTGAATAACTAAAGCGCTCTACCCCACCCTTAATGGTTTTCAGAACGCGAATGTTCTTGATTTCATTGGCATCGACCTTCAATGGATTTTGATCCAGCACAACGAGGTCAGCCAACATACCTTTTGCAAGCTTGCCTTTATTGAATTCTTCTTTGTATTGATATGCGGGGCTGCTGGTAAAAGCTTGCAAGGCCCGATATGGGCTGATTCGTTGATCCGGGCCCAAGGTCATGCCGCCCAGAGTCTTGCGGTTTACCGCAGTCCACATCGAAAACATAGCGCTGGGCCCTGATGATGGGGTGTCGTTGTGCATGCCCACGCGAAGTCCGGCTGATTCTACCCATTTCAGGGGATTCTGATTGGCGGCTCGCTCGTTACCCACGGTTTTTTCATAGACGTCGCCATACATCCACAGGTGATTAATCAGCATGATGGGCAATATGTTCTTCTCTTTAAACTGCTGCAACTGATCTTGACGAACAAACATTGCGTGCGACACAACCGTTCTACGATTTTCTGTAATGCCTGTTTCTTTGATGGCTTTATTTAATGCAGCCAAAGTCATATCAATACCGGCATCGCCATTGCTGTAGGCAAAATACTGAATGTTCTTTTCATAAGCCAGCTTAGCGTAATGATCAATTGTGCTTTGTGCATAATATGGAAAGCCCCGCCAATTGGGCTCAAAGCCAGTACTGATGAGGTAGGGCTTGGTCATAAAAGCCAAACGCAGTTGTGGGGCGCCATCGGTGGGCGCCATGATTCCGGCGACCTTAAATCCACGCCTACCATTGGTATACGTACCAAAAGAATAATTGGGATTGGTTTTTAAAAGCTGATCCACCACGTCAAATGTAGGCAAGGCAATTAAATCAATGGATACGATGCCTTTTTCAACTGCAGTGCGCATGGAGGCAATATCATCCACCGTCGATTCATAGCTTTGAGCGGTCGTAAAACCATTCTCAAGATACATACGCTCCGCCTTGCGATAGGTTTGGAATGTGAGATCACGCGAGTAGCTGCCAATCGATTTGGCGGCAGCTTCCAAAAAGGGCATACCAATCAGTTCACCCGTTAGCTCTCCCGTCTTGGGGTCCACTGGAATAAAACCAGAAATCGCTTTTGTGGCTTTGCTAATACCGAGCTTTTTGAGACCAGCAGAATTGGTGATGCCAGTTAAGGTAGAGATATTGGAAAGAAGCAGGGGTTGTGTTGGAAAGGCTTTATCCAGATCGGCAAGCGTAAGAGGGCCATCGCTTAAAAAAGGGTCGGCGTAGCCATTACCCAAAAGCCAACCATTAAACGGCTTACCCTCTTTTTCTAATTTTTGAATGAGTTGCGCCTTATTTTGCGGCGGCTTCGCAGAAAAGTAGGCTAAGTTGACCCCAAGGGTATTTTGCGCAATCAGCGTGAAGTGTCCCCAGGAATCAATAAAACCAGGGAGCAAGGTCGCACCCTTCAAATCAATCTGTTTTGCGTCTTTGCCAGCCAGTGCGAATGCCTTACTTTTGTCGCCAACAAAGGCAATGTCACTGCCACGGACAACAAGCGCTTCTGCATACTTGGGCGAATCGCCCTCCATGGTCAGAATATCGCCGTTAAAGTAAACGCTCGCTGTATTGGCAAAAGCAGGATTTATAAACAAGGTGAAGAGAAGGCTGAGAAAAAAATAGCGGGGATTCATCAGCCTACTTTATTACAGAAATTGATCAAGTAATGCGCTACCAAGCTTGCCTTTTGCCATCTATCCAAGTTTGATTTACTTTGATATTGCGAATATCTGCAGCTGGAGTCGTGCGTGGATTTTTTTCCAGCACGACAAAGTCGGCTTGCTTGCCCACCTCTAAACTGCCCACCTTATTGTCAGCAAAAATTTGATATGCCGCATCAATGGTGACAGCACGAATGGCATCATCGACGCTGATGACTTGGTCCGGGCCCAATACTTTTTTGGGTGGCAACTGCCATACCCGAGTCACCGCTTCCGTTATGTAATTGAGGGGACCCACATTCGAAACCGGCGTATCGCTATGCAATGTGAATTTTCCACCTAAACGTTTGATTTCAGCAGCGGGGTCAATGCGCTTCGCGCGCTCTGGCCCGATAATAAAATTATCAAATGCCGATCCCCAATAATGCACATGACCAATCGTAAAGCTGGGCACGACACCCAGTTGCACCGCTCTCTTGGCCTGAGATTCGTTGTTTACAGTGAAGTGTTCAATCCGCAAGCGGCGTTCTTGGGGCTGTTTGTTTCCAGCTAGGAGCTTGGCGTAACCGTTGAGCGCTTGATCAATGGCTTTGTCACCATTGGAATGGGTTGAAATCTGCCAGCCTTCATCAAAGTAGGATTTCATGGAAGCATAAATATCAGTATCTTTGTAGTTCAGCGCGCCAGTCCACTTGGAGTTTTTAGGGTAAATATAAGGCTCATTTAATGCTGCAGTTAATCCCTGAGTAGAGCCGTCTGCAACGTATTTGATTCCAATGAAGCGCAGCATGTCATCGCCATCGTTGGGCTTGATGGTCTTATAACCTGCAGGCATTGCTTGACTGAACAGATAGCCGCGTACACGAATGGGTGATGCATTCTTCGCAAAAATTGCCTTATAAATTGCAATTTCTTTATCGATACCGAAATTACCGCCAACACTCATCTCCGAGGCTGTGGTTACTCCCGTTGCTGCAAACCGCTTCATGGTTTGCTGGATAGCGCCAAACAATTGCGCCTCGGTTGGAACTGGCATTTTTGCCATAAATGGTAAGTAAGAAGGCGGCTCAACCAATTTACCGGTCAACTTACCTTGCGCATCCTTCACATAAACACCACCGCCTGGGGGGTTCGGCGTCTTATTGGTAATACCGGCAAGCGCAATCGCCTTATTATTGACATAGCCGATATGGCCCGATTGATTGACGATAAAAATGGGGACGTCTTTAGACACCTTATCCAAATCATCTGCCGTGAGTTCAGCCATAAAAGGGCTGGTGCGCGATGGGTCAACACCAAAACCAAATAACCAACCACCCGGAGGGATGGTTTTGAGGTGGGCCTTCATTTTTGTAATGAGGGTTTCCTTGGTGTCGTAGGGCAAAGTAAAGTTACTGAGGTTTAGTCCTAAGCCCTCAAATACTGCAGTGATCATGATGTGAACGTGGGGCTCTACAAAACCAGGCATCAGGGTTTGGCCCTTCAGATCAATTACTTGAGTTGTCTTGGATTGCCAGTCTTTGGTAATTTCATCCTTTGTACCAAGTGCCACAATTTTGCTGCCCTGCACGGCAATCGCCTGTACCTCTTCATTCTTTGAATTAACGGTTACAACTGGACCACCATAAAAAATCGTATCGGCATTGCCTTTTGCAATAGCAAATCCACATTGGGCGATGAAGGCAAATACAAGGAATTTAGAAGCGATTTTCATATTTTGTTTGCGCATATTGAACTAAACCATTTTAGCCTTATCAGCTAGAAAAATGCCCTAATTATAAAAAAGGTAGCGCCTCTTTTTTACTAAATGGCGCTATTTGCAATATCTGCCGTTTCAATCGAGATCGGTTAAGTGAAGTAAGAATTAGCAATCAATGCAAAGTCACTAATCATTAAACAGCCTGTTACGCGCATACCTTAGGTAAACATGTCAGGCTGGTTTTCTTTTAGGTGGCCCCAAATTGGCTGGAAGTGCAGCCAACCAATGTACTCGCTACCAACGTGTTCACGGCTGTAACGCGCGACCTCTGGGCTTAACAAGTTTGGTTTAATACCAGTGGCCTCAACCAACATCTGCTGCTTGCAGCAACGCTCTAGAGCAATAAACCAAAAAGCTGCAGCCTCGATGCTATGGCGACTCACGGTTAACAAACCGTGATTGCGGTGAATAATGGCTTTCACTTTTTTTAATGAACCCGCGACGTTGTAACCCGCATTGTCCTCAACTGCGACTTGGCCCGCTTGCTCTGCCAGCACCATGTGGTCCTCAAAGAAAGCGGCTGCATCCTGAGAAATCGGATCGAGCGGCCTGCCCAGCGCAGCAAATGCAGTGCCATATACTGTGTGAGCATGGCACATGGCGACGATATCTTGGTGTTTTTCATGCACCGCTGCATGCAATACAAAGCCGGCACGATTCAGAGCATGCTTGCCCTCCAGCACATTCCCCTCGTGGTCCGCCAAGATTAAATTGGATACCTTCACTTGATCAAAGTGCACGGCCATAGGATTTGTCCAATACAAATTGCGGTGCTCCGGATCGCGCACCGTTAAGTGGCCCGCAAAACCATAATCGAACTTTTCCAACGCAAATGCCCTGCACGCTGCGACTAAGCGCTCTTTTAAATGCTGCCGCTCTTCGGCAAACGATTTAAATTTAGGCTGGTATGGGTAAATCAAGCTCGTATCTTCTGGTTGATAAATGGACTCTCTGCCGCCCAGATCCAATTTACGTTCGCGCTCCATTGTGTGGGCCATCTGTATTCCTTTTTGCATTGGTTTGAACTGGGCAAGCCTTTTTAACAAATCTTGCCTGATAGGGAGATGATGGTCCTTTTGGCTCACCCTGACAAACGACACTTTTTCATGAATAGATGAATTAAATTCATGTATATAATATTTACATGAGGAAAATACCAAACTTCACTTTATTGCGCACCTTTGAAGCTGCCGCCCGTCTCGAAAGCTTTACGCTAGCCGCTAAAGAACTCCACCTTACCCAGTCGGCTATCAGCCACCAAATCCGCGACCTCGAAGATCATTTTGGCAAAGCCCTGTTTCTGCGTAAAAATCGCACGGTCGAGCCCACTGCAGAGGGGCGACGCTTGCTTGACTCTTTATCGCGCGTGTTTGATGTCATCGAATCGGCCTGCAACGAAGTAACGCTATCGCCCAATTCGCAAGTGTTGGCATTGCACTGCTCACCGAGTTTTGCCGCAAAGTGGCTGAGCCCCCGATTGCCTAGCTTCATTAAAGCAAATCCAGACATTACGATTCGGCTTACCTCCGGCGCAGAGCCGATTGATTTATTGCAAAATCAAGAAATCGATATTGCTATTTCATATCAAGCGGCTCGAGCAGGTCCAGGCATTACCTCCATCTCTTTAGGGGATGAGCACATTGCACCGTTGTGTGCTCCCGAATTAGTTGATCAAAGCATTCCAGTAGAAGAGCTGATGTGTCGACTCACCCTGATCGAATCGTCCCTCAATCACCACACCTGGGGTCAATGGTTCGAGCGCAATCGCCTGAAAAACCCATCCACTCGAAAGATGGCATTTGACCGTGCCGCCTTATCCATATCGGCAGCCGTCGATGGCATGGGCGCAGTACTGGAGAGTACGCGCTTTGCTGAGCGCGAACTAGCGCGCGGGGAGCTCGTAGTTCTGGGGGCGGATGTCTTTTTACCCACCACGGATAAAACGCATTTTTTATCGTTTCGCTCTAATACCAAAAACAGTAAAAAAGTACAGCAATTTACCAAATGGATTTGCAGTGAAGCGGGAGTAGCAGAAAACTAAATGAAGTCACCCGTCTTCCTATTCATACTCAGTGGTATTTTATTTGCTACCCTTGATGCCATTGCCAAAATACTGGTTCAAGAAACCAATCTCATTGCCGTCGTTTGGTCCCGTTTTTTTGGCCAATGTTTATTGGCAGTACCGGTTGCCTGGTACTTCTTGGGATCCCATTTTTGGAAGACCAGCCACCTTCAACTCCAGCTGTTTCGCTCTGTTTTGCTGGTGGCGACATCAAGCTTATTTTTTGCAGGCCTCTACTGGCTGCCCTTAGCAGAAGCCTCCTCCATTACATTTACGGCGCCAATTTGGGTGGCGATTCTATCTAAACCAATCCTGGGAGAAGAAGTCGGATTAAAGGAATGGCTCATTGCAGGGGTCGGCTTTATGGGCATCTTATTGATCGCCAGGCCTGGTACAGCTATTTACCACTGGGCCGCCCTGCTGCTGGTGCTGATGGCTTTGGTGAATGCCATCTTCCAGCTCATCACCCGAAAGCTGACGCGCGATTCGGCCTACACTACCTTCTTTTATAGTGGCCTGGTTGGGCTGGCACTGGCGAGTGCACTGCTGCCATTTGCAGAGCCACTTCCCAATTTATCGATAACGGCTTGGGTACTATTTGCGCTATTGGGCCTGCTGGGCGGTTTAGCCCACCTGCTTGTGGTGCTGGCTTTCTACCAAATGCGCCCACATAAACTAACGCCACTAGTATTTTTGCAGTTAATTTGGGCAATTGCCTACGGTTACTTTATCTTTCATGAACTTCCAGATGGATGGAGTTTTGTTGGTATGGCGCTGATTGCCTCATCCGGTGCCTGGCTGATCTGGAATCACCATGCAAGCCCCCCACCAAAATCCCAAATCGAGGCAAGATGATCCAGGAATCCGGCAATTGGATACGCCGCCTTCATACACACTCATAAGAGGTCACGCTATGCCTGAAGTTCTATCGGTCACATTTGTTATTCATGAACAATGGGTATCGGACTTTGAAACGGCAATCCTCATCAATGCACAGGCATCACTCAACAATGAACCGAGATGCGATCGCTTTGACGTATGCCGAGATGAAAACAATCCCACTGTGTTTTACCTCTATGAGATTTATCACGATAAAAAGGCAGTGGATGCCCATCGCGCATCAGCGCATTACCTGAATATGAAAGCGACAGTCAAAGACTGGGTGATCTCCTGCGAGGTTAAACAGCTGACCTTAATCAATTCTGGGGCTGAGAAACACGGCGATCTATTCGCATGAATAAATAAAGGAAGAAATTACTTCAGAATCACCACGGTTGCAGTGGCACGAGCACCCCAGCCGGATGGGCCGCCGGGCGTATTACTGACGTAGTACATGGGGCCTGCACCAAACGAAAATGGTACGCCACCAATCACCATTAATTTAGAGGCGCCAACATATAGTGGGTTTGAGGTGCGGCGCGTATCGTAGTTGTAAAGTGCCTCCATATTGGCGGTAACGGTCAATGCATCTTTTGTAGTGTAGGCAACAAACGGCTGGCCATAGAGGTTATTTTGCGTACCGAAGTCAGGATTGCCGCCAACGCTCCAAGACTGATAGCCCAGCAATCCATAAGTCCAAGGACCAGCACGATTGAGAACCACACCAGTTGCACCGAGACCCGTTTGCTGCGAACCAAACTTACCACTATTACTCACTGGGGAGACAGCATAGGGGCCAACACCCCAAATCCAAGACGAATTGGTATTGGGTGCGTAAAAGGATTCGATGGTGACGTTTGCAATACCATAACCAGAATAAGGCTGTCCACTGGCACCTTGGACATTGACCTCCCGAACCCCAGCCACAATCGGACGAACAATAAAGGTATCACCGCCGCCCAAATTAAAGGGCATGACTGGCTGAAACAAGAGGGTCTGCTCTGAGCCGCCCTGGGTTGCCCCAACTCCGCGACTGAACTCATATTGCAATGGCACAGAAATCATGTTGGCAATTGGATTGGCTAATTTTTTAGCAATACCGACCTTATCGACTGCGCCGCTAGGGGCTGGCACGGTGCTTGGCTTTGCCTCTTGTGCGAATGCGGCACCGGTCGAGAGAGTGGCTACCACTACAGCAGCCTGAATGGTCTTGAAGGTGCTCATAAAAGAAATGTATCTCATGATTAGAATTTAAATGTCACCGCAATCTGCGGTCCAAGCATGGTGGTTTTTGCAAGCACACCACCATCCTTCATGTCGTAATACAGGGCGCGATAGGTTAAAGAGGCATCCACCACTTTATTAAATGTCTTACCAACGCCAGCCATAGCCTGCCAGGTTACGTTCGTGGTGCCGCCGCCACTACCAATGTCGCCATAGAAGGGGATGTACCAAGAAGAGTCTGCGATCCGGTAACGGCCCTTGGCACCAATAATGGGATCAACTGTGGAAGTTTTCTTTGAAATTGAGCGCTGCAAAGGAAACCCGTCGACATTCAAAGCCAGAGTGGCGGTGATATCAATCGCCCGCACGCCAAGCAAGGCATCAACGTAAGCATCTTTGGTATTGGCCAGCGTATATGTAAAGGCGCCTGTTAAGATGGTTTGCTGCAAGGTAATCCTGTCTGCAACCGTAGCTACGCCGCCCTCAACCGGCACCGATCCTGAATTTTGCAAGGTGGCGGAGATAAGGTCACCCATGATGCCCCACTTACCTTTGTGCGCTTCAGCAGCGATCATGCCGCCGGACTTCAGGTTACTGAGTACATTGCTAGTCGACATGTCAGCAGACCTAGCAAGCTCATTATTCAGATTAACGGTGCCACGAATGCCGGTACCCCATAAGTAGGGGGTTACCTCAAAGCGCCACTCGTCTGAGACTTTAGGAATCGGGGATATATCAGCGCTAGCTTGAGCTAATGCCAACTGGTTTGTGAGTGCGATTGGAAGAACAAACAGAATTTTTGTAAATAATTTCATTTATGTAATGCCTTATCAATGAGGGGGCTCTTGCTTAATGTAGAGAATTATCATTTCAGATATAAATTTTATCGAATTATTTTTTACGAGATTGTATTTTTGGGCGCCATAGATTCGAATATCTTAGGTATACCCGAGGATTAATTGAGTCCATCCTGCTTTATGGTACAAAAGAAAAACCGCCCGAAGGCGGTTTAGTGAACTAGCTTATTTTAAGAACTCTACTGTTAGGTCATTCTTAGGGTACGGCAACTTATCAACCTGCCAGGTCTTCGATTTTCCGGACTTAAATACTTCATTCAGATTAATTTCAATGAAGTTCGTGCGATTTGCATAGTTCGCAATTTTCATCCGATTATTCTTTAGGTCTTTGATATTGACCCACTGCGTGTAATCAGAAAAAACTTGCTTGCCATCAGAAGAGCGAGCCACGCCAACCGGAATATCTACGTTGTTCAGAATATGACCCGTGGCTTGCATCGCTTCAGCGCTATTACTGGGCTGATAGGCAAACTGCTTTAGATAGGCTGCCCTGACGAAGCGCGATGGCGGAGTGTAATCTGCTGGTAAACCAAGCAAACCCCCGCCCTGACCAAGCTCAGTGACGTTGGTCTTACCTACAGTTACTGCTGCTGTTGGTGTAGTTGTGAGTGACAAATAATTGCGTACATTATTCAGATGCCAGTCATAGGTAGGTGCATTGGTCAAAACCCCTGCAATATTGTCGTGGATCACCATTTGACCCTTAACAAACTCAACAATAATACTGTCGCCACCACGATCGGTTAATACCAGATGCAACCAAGGTGGAGTTGGCAAACCTTTGACTTCGCTGGGATCAAACCACACCTTATATTTAGGGAGCTCGCTTCGCAACTCTTTCACCGTACTAAACATACCTAATATGAAACCACCTAAGTTCAAGATAGAAACATAGTTTTTATCTTGCGGGGTAACGGTTTGGTATTCAGTGAAACCGGGCAAAAAATTTCCGCTAATGGCAAGACCTGCATCGTTTTGACCTTCGAGATAGGCAGGAGGACCCGCCAAAACGCCGGGTGCAATTGCGACAAATGCATATTTACTAGGCAAGATTGTTGCTGGCAGCTTCAGTGAAGTTGGGGCGCTGAGGGAAATGGGAGTTCCCTTCGGATTTGCGGTGAGCTCCCACTTCATATCAAAAGCCCATTCCATGGTTCTTCCTGCTACAACTGAACCATCTTTTGCGACGATATTGACAGCGGTGCACGCATAACTTGCCATAGGGGCGATTGCCAAGGTAATAGAAACGGATGCAGCTACTATTTTTTTAATCATCATTTCTCTCATCGGTGTTTTATAAAAAAGAGGTAAATTTCATTTAAACCGCTTCTGTTGATGAAATTCTTTGATTACATTAAATACCATCATTTCATGATACTCGAGCCATAGGGATTTTATAGCGATGGAGCAGGTAGCATTTTTCCTGGATTGAGGATGTTGTTGGGATCAAATACGGCTTTGATTGCACGCATGCATTCAATTGCATCAGCACCATGCTCTTGCAGCATAAATTGAATTTTATGCATGCCTACCCCATGCTCCCCCGTACATGTTCCGCCTACACTTAAAGCATCTTGCACAATGCAGTGATTTAAGCGCTCTGCTTCCTGCATATCTTCTGGGCGATTGGGATCAATGATGATCAAGGCATGAAAATTACCATCGCCCACATGGCCCAGTATGGCGCTCTTTAAATGGGATTGATTGAGCGTATCGCGCGCCCGATCAATGCAGTAGGCTAACTTGGAAATCGGCACACAAATATCCGTATTGAGGATGCGTGCACCGGCTTGCAGTTGTAAGCACGCGTAATAGGCGTTGTGCCTAGCCTGCCAGAGCCTAGTTCGATCTTCTGGATTAGCGGACCACTCAAAACCACTACCGCCGTAGTCGAGGCAAAGCGCTTGGGTAGTTTCAGCTTGTTCTTGAACGCCGCGCGGTGAGCCGTGAAACTCAAAAAATAGTGTGGGCTTCTCCTGCAGGCTCAGCTTGGAATAGTGATTAATCGCTGCAATCGCAGTTTCATCGACCAACTCAACGCGCGCAATCGGAATTCCATATTGAATAATGGCAATCACCGCTTGAACCGCAGCATTCACCGACGGAAAGACGCAGGTTGCAGCAGAAATGGCCTCAGGCAATGGGTAGAGCTTTAAGGTGATTTCCGTCATGATTCCCAGCGTGCCTTCGCTGCCAATCAACAGCCGCGTCAGATCATACCCAGCTGCTGATTTACGTGCGCGCGAACCGACCCGAATGATGTCGCCAGTCGCAGTGACTACCGTTAAAGCTACAACATTTTCTCGCATGGTGCCGTAGCGCACCGCATTCGTACCAGAGGCCCGAGTGGCGCACATTCCACCGATACTGGCATCGGCCCCAGGATCTACCGGGAAGAACAAACCGTGCTCTTTCATCTCGAGGTTGAGTTGCTTGCGCCGCACGCCAGCCTGAACCGTCACCAGAAAATCATCGGGCGCAATGTCTAAAATGGCATTCATTTGACTTAAATCGAGGCATATTCCACCATGAATCGGCAATATATGCCCCTCTAGGGAGGATCCCGCACCATAGGCTACCAAGGGCACGTGATGGGCATTGCACAGCTTAACTACACCAGCAACCTCTTCATTGGTCCGCACAAACGCCACCGCATCTGGGGCTAATTCGGGATAAGGAGACTCGTCTCGAGCATGGTGGTCTCTCACCGCTTTTGCCTGACTAAAACGCCCACCAAGTAAAGTTTGTAATCCTGTAATCACTGCTGGAGGCAAAGGCATCTTAGGGATTCGCTTTTAATAGATTGCGCTGGCAATGAATTGATTCAAGATGGCAGGTGCTTGGCGATCGATTTCTGCTCGGCAGGCGGCAGGTGCCTTGGTATTGAAATAATTGCTCATGTATCGAATCCTACCCGATTCAGTTCCGCAAGCGCAAGAGCCCAGCCCAGCGAAAAAGGTGAGGAACTGGAGGACTACATCGAAAAGTTGCCTATACGCTTTACTACCATCGGATTGATGATTGGAGACTGGAGTATGGAGTCTGGTGACTGGTGACTGGTAGCAATGCGTTCGCAATGCGTTCGCATTTTTCTAGCATTGCGTTCGCATTGCGAACGCATCATGCATGAGCTCATAAAATGACCGAATTAAGATAATAACGATCTTTATTATTCAGCCAGCAAAGCCATGTCCCCTATGCTTCTAAACTGCAATCGATTCAGGATTTTTTACTTTACCAGCCTAAAATGGCGGCGATCCTACAAACCTACTCCGTGCTGAGCAAAATCAATATATAAAGTTATAGATTAAAAAAGTTTTTGATTGGAGGAAGCTGTTTTGCGATTAAACCCGGCTTGAATCAGCGCTGATTGCCAAAGATAATCAATAAAGTGGGTGGTGAATTTATCTAATTAAGACTGCATTAGCTATATTACGCTTGCTCAAAATACGTTAAATCGTCTATATGTACGATTTTTAAATGAGAATTCAGATGCCGTCTCACATAAAAATCTGTACTTTCTTACATAATTTTAAGTTATGGATGACGTAAGAAATAGTATTCCCACAAAATCCTTACTACTTTTCATGACGCAACTAGATGCTGTTTGAATGCCCCCCGAAACCAATCTACTCCAGGTGGCAACGGTAACTAGGTGATACCAGTTCCTCAATACTCAAATACGATAATCTATTGGTATTGGCCTATAAAACCCATAAGGCCCCTAGGTGCTGGGGAAGCAAAAGTAGATGTGTAAAGCATGCGTCCGGTACACACCTGATTTTGTTGGTGCACCCACCAGAACTTGAGCCTGAGATCAACCATCCACTAAACGCCCTCCTCGACACGTTGAATATTCTGGATGTGCGCATCCAGCATCGCTTGTAGCTGGGAACGAATATTTGACTCTTGAATTCGTGGAATTAGTTTTTCTAGGCGACGCACTACCCAGCCCTGGCCTCGGTTCAAAAAGAGTAAACGCTCCTTGAGCTCTTCAATGGCAATGGCTTTTTCATAAAAATCGCCTGTGATAGTGGATGGCGAATGACCAAGCGATCCAATAACCCCCAGAAGCATCTTGCACCAACGCACTTCATCTTGCTGAATCTCAACGACTAAGGGCGCTAAGTCATGACCCTTTATTTGATTGGCTGTTTCTAGAGCCACTCGAGCGCCAGCCCGCTCCGCCTCCAGCAATTCATTGAGGGCAGCAACCAGTTCATCGCCACTGATTGGATTGGATACTGATAAATCATGCATATGTTGACCTAGTGTAAATGGTGCACCTGCCTCTTGGCGTCTATTTCATATTTCTATGACCATTCTATGGCGATTTAGTCATGCTGCATATGAGAACAGAAAGTCCTACTATAGCCAAGGCTGCCTAACTCTAGTTCAATCGATGTAAGTTGCTATCCTTTAGCCCTGAGGCTATCGAAGCTAATAAAGCCAGCGCCCGATGAAGCTAGCATCAATAAACCGCCGGTGACTGCAATGTTCTTAAAGAACAAAAGCTGAGCTATAAATGCGTCATCCGCCGGGACTGCCCAGGCAATCCCCACCCAGCACAGGCGAGAATCAAAGCCCTTAAAGATCAGGCTAAACGAGCGCAAGCAGCAGTCAAGGCTTAACGAACTCGGCAAAAGATCCAGACCGCCAAAACCACCCTCAATCAATTAGAAAGCTATCCAATATCAAAACCTTTAGAGCATTACATTGATCCAATAATTCATACTCTGCATTAATACTTATCGGAACCTATGGCTCATTTAATGATGCATTAGCAGCAGTGCTGATAAAGAAGAAAAGGCTCTATTACGGTACAGATTATCGACAATACCAAGATGGTGGATTATTCATTCCAACGATTAGTGGCTTCTTGCTAAAAGGGATATTGATCCCTATTTAAGGAAGGCCTTTGAGATTTAAGAGCTACTCGCCTTGGCGCTTTAAATCCCGATAGAAATTTTCATGCGGGCCAGACGTTAACAGCTTAATACTTTCTTGATCCACAATTCGATAAGCCAATAAAACCTGTTGCTGAGACAGTCTAAATTTATAAACATACACTCCCAGCAAATCGCCTACTTTTGCCTCACCAATAATGGGATCTTTGGCAATCAGTTTAAGCGCATGATCTAACTCTAGCTTTTGCGGGGCGTGCAGTTTTTTTATAGCCCTTGCAAAGCTGGCTGTAATCAGTAAACGCATTAACTAAAAATGTATTCACCAATGACTGGCTCTTGATCTGCAATCAAGATCTCCCGAATCAACGAAAATGGTAAGTCTGGGTTTTCTTGGGCAATCTTGCCAATTTGCGACCAATACTCAATTTGCTTGGGCACTGAGCGATGCTCAACGCTTCCAAACACTTTGGCTTGCTCTACGAGGTTTTCTGACAATTTCACGTTAATAGACATGATGGTTCTCCATTAGCTGGTTCCATTATAGCGCTATAAGTTCCTTTTTGGAACTTTTATTTAAAGTCTAGCTTTGTCCTTCTAAGCAGCCAATTGCTGTTTTTGAGCCCGCTTTTTGCTGGGATAAATGTCACCCGCCCTACTATCAGCCTCAATTTGCTTTTTAGGATTTGCCCCACACAATTGTTCAATAGCCTGTATTACCTATAAATGGCTATAGTGCCACTCAATCATTAATACGCTAGCGCCCATTTTCCAGGATTGAGCTAAACCCGGTTTTACAGACACTTTGTTAAGGTGGACTACCCACAGTCTAATAGACGCCGTTATAGTTTAATTAAACCAAACGGAGGCGGTGATGGGCAAGGAGCATTTTGCCAATGATCATGTTGGCTCCGTGACGGCGAAGCTGAGTCAACCCATGTTAACGAGCAATGTAACGCGGTGGCAGCTCAAAAAAGCATATGTACCGCAAGCCAATTAATTAAATGCTGGCCAGCGCCAACCATACCTTTTTAGTCGGGATTGTTTTAAAAAAATTCGCTCATTACCGGTAATGAGCGTTACTTAAAGTAACGCTCATTTCGCTTTATTTCAGGAAAACTTCAAGCTAGGAGATAACTTGGTCTTGAGGGTTTGCTCTCCATACTGTATGACATCACCAATCATTTCGGCAGTGCAGGCAGATAGTGTCCAACCAAGATGCCCATGCCCTGTGTTGTAGTAAACATTCGGTCTATTGCCTTGACCTACTTTTGGCATCATATTGGGCATCATTGGGCGCAGGCCCGCCCAGGGAATGACTGTGCGGGTGCTAACTTCTGGGAAGCATTGATTAACCCAGTCGATTAGTGGCTTAATCCGATCGGCGCGGATGTCTTTATTGATGCCATTGAACTCCGCAGTACCAGCAACCCGAAAGCGATCGACTCCAAGACGGCTTGTTACGAGCTTGGTTTCATCATCTAGCAGGCTCACGTTTGGCGCGCCTTCTTGACTAGCCCTGTCATTGAGATTAACTGTAATGGAATAGCCTTTGACTGGATAGACGTTTACTCGATCCCCTAACTGCGAAGCCAAATCACGACTACCAACTCCAGCGCAGACAATTATGTTGTCAAAAGTGAGTTGGGTCGTTTGAGCATCTTTCTTTAGAAATACGCTTACTTGGTTTCCGTCTGACTTGACCGAAGTTACCTCATGCTCATAAATGGTTTTGACGCCTAACTTAGTGGCAGCCTCAGATAGCCCATAAGTAAATTTATGAATATCACCGGTTGAATCACTCTCGGTGTAGTAACCGCCGTAATATAGACCTGCAAGTGTGGGTTCAATTTCCTTCATCTCATGCGGTGTTACGGCAATGCGGCCTAAGCCGCCTTCTGCCAGCATTTTGGAAACCTTACCGGCATGATCAAAGCCTGACTTATCACGATAAATGTGCAAAATCCCCTCGCGCTTTAAATCAAAATCAATGCCCTCTTGCTTGGCCCAAGAAAACAGGTGTTTTCTGGCTTCAATCGCCATATGCGCAGTTTGGACGGTATTGTTTTTATAGTTTGGGATGGATGCGATGAACTCAGCAAACCAGGAAGCCTTATGCCAGTCTGGTTTGAGGTTAATTAAGAGTGGTGCATCTTTTTTAAAGACCCACTTCATGCCCTTCATAATGGTTGACCAATGGTTCCATACTTCGGCATTGGAAGCGGAGAGCTGTCCGCCGTTGGCAAATGAGGTTTCCATTCCAGAATAGCGATGACGCTCAACTAAGGTGACATCGTATCCACGTTTTGCTAAAACATAGGCTGTAGTGACGCCCGTAATACCGCCACCAATAATGACAAAGGTTTTCATAAATTGTCCAAAAAAACGTCGGGGGTTAGGCTTGCCTGCACCATGCTTAGCAAACGCCCCCTCTGTTTTGGACCTGAGAGATTCGCACTTTTTAGAAAAGCGCTTGCTCCTGCGGTGCTCTAGCGGACGCGCGCTAAAGGCTCTTCAGAGATGTAAGGGGTAACGGTTCTTTTGCCTGAGAGTTTCCGGGGCGGTTGCTCCTTCGGCGCCGCAATTCAATGCGGTCTCTCCCGATACCAATCTTACCTACATTGACTACTTGACTGCATACTCGCGCCTATTCTAGGTAATCCAAAATGGGCTGTCAAGCAGTGTTATTCGCACAAAACAGGCGAGATCAAACACATCAAAAGCGATAAACACGCACTAAACCGTGTTTTTTGCTCCTATTGATGTGGCTCTCTTCTTTTTGATCTACTTTTATATGCCGATTTAATGTAACTATCGGCATAGCCTATTCGATTGCTTAAAGCTACTCCATTCCATACAACCCCCAACAATCACTCGCGAATCTCTTTGGCAATCTACTTTGGGGCTGGCCTGATTGGTAAATGAGAGCGAGCCAAAACGCCTTAATCAACCGGGATCAGCATGGTCACGTTCACCCGATTTTCTGAGAAGCATTTCTCGCCTCTTTAAATTGCTTGGTTACTTGATGTGAAGTTCGCTGGCGATCTTGGCAATGCGCTCCCCATATAGGCGCGCTGTTTCTACATCGCCGCTATTCACTTCATCTGCACTAGCATCCGAGGGCGTGGTCATCATGGCGCCAGCAGAAGAACCAACATAATTGACATCATCACGTTTGGCTGATTTAGCATTCGATGGCATTAACCCAGTCCCGACCCAAATACCGGAGTGCTGCATAGCCAATGTAAAGAAATAATGAAGGGTTGAATGCTTATCGCCATTCATGGTTGCAGAGTTCGTAAAGCCGCCAAAGACTTTATTTTTCCATTGCTGAGTAAACCATTGTTTAGAGCTCGCATCGGCAAATTTCTTAAATTGCCAGCTTACTGAACCCATATAAGTGGGTGAACCAAACACGATTGCATCTGCCTCATTTAGGATTGCCCATTGTGCATCGGTTAAATTACCTTCGGCATCAATCGCTATCAATATGCCTTTACCGCCATTAGCTACTGCCTCAGCTTGTTTAACCGTGTGCCCATAACCACTATGAAAGACTACTGCGACTTTAGTCATTTTGCTCTCCTTATTTAAGATTATTTAATTTGATTGCTGGAAGCCATCGATACTGAATTTACCGGCGCCGCATGAGGCTAATACCAACAAACCACCAATCACGGCGATGTTCTTAAAGAACAACAGCTGAGCAATAAATGCGGCATCCGCGGGTGCTGCCCAGAATGCGTGACCAGCAATACTGGCCAACAAGGTGAAAAGTGCCAAACCAATTGCGACAACGCGAGTATGGTAGCCAAGAATTAAAGCAAGGCCGCCTAAAATTTCGATGGCAATAACCACCCAAACCAATACAACTACAGCGGGCAATCCAAGAGATGCGAAATAGCCTGTTGTACCCTCAACACCCATTAACTTATTGACGCCTGCTGGTAGAAACAATGCCGCAATCGCAATTCGGCCCAGGAAATTGAAACTGTTTTCAAAGCTTGTCATGTTTTGTCCTTTCAATATTTTTTAAAACTCTTAGAGCTTGTTGTGACTGCCATCGCAAAACGCACCATTGGCACTATGCTTACATCCGCATAGGTAAACGGTTTCGGTCTTTTCTGCTGTAAATGCTACTGGCGTGAATTCGGTGGTTTTATGACTCCCGTCACAAAATGGCTGATTCTTGCTTAGACCGCAAGAGCACCAGTAATAGGACTGGCCAGCAGTTACTTCTACTGGGTAAGGTGCTTTTTTGGCGATATGTGGATTCATTGTGCTTCCTTTAGCTTATAAAGATGGATTTAAGTGTTTTGAGTGATTCTTCAACTTCTTTCATTTGACTTTTTGATAGCTTCTTAAAAGCCAACTCAAGATGCTCAAGATGCCCTGGAAAAGCTTTTTCGAAAATATTTTGGCCCTTAACTGTTAACTTGAGCAGATGACTGCGAGCATCATCAGGGTTCTCTAGGATTGTGATAAAACCTTTTTGAACCATGCGCTCAACTACGCCAGTAAGAGAGCTCTTAGAAATCAAGGTTTTTTCACCCAATTGCTTATAGGTCATTGGCGGCTGATTGGCTAGAGTGGCAATCACATCGAACTGGACTGGCAATAGACCCAAGCCGCGAATGTGGGCGGAAGAGTAGGCCTCAAATTCTTGATAGGTTCTAGCAAGCTCTTTAACGATAGGTAAAAAGTTCATATGCGTACTAATATAGTACATATATTGACCAATGTCAAACCCTGTAGAAATTTAATGGTTTTGGCGTTTTAAATAGAACTAAATAAAACAAGGGGAAAACACCCACACAACCGTTACTTAAAGCGGCACTCAAAAGACAAAACCGCTATGTTTCAAGAGCTTACGTCGCCTCATTATCGGCGTGTAGTACTTTACATAGTGAAATAACACATCATTTGAGAAATGCTCCCTCACTCGTTAGTTTTCAAAACCACAGGATTTTTGGAGCAACTGTTTAGCACTTCGTTGCTCCAAAGTGGTTTTAAGGAGATAAGCGTTACTTAAACTAACGCTTAATGAGTGGGCGGCCCAGGGCCGAATCGACCAGAGTCTGAGTCTCCTTGCAAAAATTAATTTAACTTGCGATTTAAACTTTAAAGATCAATATCGTCTTTTCGGCGAACCAGCAAACGATTGCTTCTTCTCAAGATGTCTAAATGTGATACGACCTTTGCTCAAGTCATAAGTGGATATCTCCAAAGAAACCTTATCTCCAGCCAATATACGGATGTGATTTTTTTTGACCCTTCCTGCTGTATAGGCAATGAGCTTATGGCCATTGTCTAAAGTAATCCGATAACGAGAATCCGGCAGAATTTCATCAACAAGACCTTCCATTTCAAGTAATTCTTCTTTTGCCATTTTGCATCCTTAATAAAAATGAAAAAGCCCAGACATGCTGGGCTTTAGGCCAGGCAAAATAATTTAAGCCTGGTATTTGCTTCTTATTTAAGCAGGTTGAATATTGGATGCTAACTTGCCTTTAGGGCCTGTAGCAATATCAAAAGTAACCGCTTGACCTTCAGCTAGCGATTTAAATCCATTGCTATTAATTGCTGAAAAATGAGCGAACAAATCATCGCCACCAAGATCAGGGGTAATAAAGCCGAAGCCTTTAGCGTCGTTAAACCATTTCACAATTCCGTTTGCCATATCTGACTATTCCTTAAAAAAATTAAAAAGGGGCTATGCCCCAAGTAGGGCGAAAGTCAAGAATGGCGGGGGAGATGCTAAGAAGAACTATCGCAGAACTGCGGTATTAATTACTAGTACAACAACACTATTTGCTTGAAAATCACTACATCCATACTACCCTATTTATTCAGTAAAGGGTGAAATATCTTCATCATAATTTACTCGACTCTCGCTTAGGTATTGCTAACTATTTTTCCTTCTCAAAATACTTTAGATTTTTGAAATCTTTACCTTTAATAACGATTTTGAATGCGTCTTACTTAATGCAACATTTCAAGGACAAAACCCCGAACTACTACTGAAAATGGCTTAGCGCCCGAAAAGCCCCAAGTTATAGGATATGGAAATTTGCTATTACAGCAATATGGGCATAGGATCTAATAACCCTACCCTAGGAGATCAAAATGAAACAATTTGTGATAATTGGTATTCTCGCAGCAATTCCATGTATTGCTTTTGCTCAGGGTAATAGCGCCAATGCGCCAGGAAAACAAAAGGGGGGAGGGCAATCCGCAAAGCAGTTTGCTCCTGGACAAGAAAAAAATTCAGGTCAGTCTGCTAAATCCTATGCGCCGGGACAGCAAGATAAAAATCAACCCAACTTTAAAGATGCTGAAGTACCGGGTGGCAAAGGATCGAATAGCAAGGGCAAACAGTAGCCAACGATACTAATCGTTACTTAAAGTAACGCTCAAAAAAACAAAACCCCCACCATTGCTGATGAGGGTTTGCTTTTCTGGTGGGCCCACCAGGACTTGAACCTGCGACCAAAGGATTCCAGTTTGTGTTGCTTTCTCAACTGCCTGGACTATGCCTTCACCAAATTTAGCGTTATTTTCCAAGCAACACTTTGGCGCACATCCCCTAAAAATGACCGCACTCCCATGTACTCTATAGTCAAATTATTAGCACGATCTATTACTACTCCGAGGCCTGACTTGTTACGGCTGCGCCGTCGGTTTCAGGAAGAAATCAATTGCCAATGCAACCACTGGCGGCTCGATGTGGTGCGGACCTCTGAATTCCAAGGAGGTTACGTCATAACCTGCGGCCTTAAGTTTGGCTACGTGAAGACGCGCACTAGTTTCAATCGGCAGCTGCTCGTCTTGCAAACCGTGGGCGATGAAAATGCGGGGGAGACCGTTTTGCTGAAAGACTGACATGAAGCCTGCGGAAAATGCGATCACGTGGCTAACAATGTCGCCATTGGTCACGCCTGCTGACAGCGCATAGCTGCCTCCGTCCGAAAAGCCAGCAAATCCCAAATAGAATGGATTGATTGAAAAACGTGATGCCACTTCGTGTAATGCTTTGTCTAGCCGCTCCAGGTCTGGGCCGTTACCGCCCACGACCAAGTCCCAAGTTGGAAACTGAGACTGCGGCAGCAGAAGCAAAAAGCCACGCTGACACGCATAGTCGATCAAGAATGGCAGCACCTTGTCGGCGCTACCACCGGCACCATGAAACATCACGAGCAAAGCGACTGGAACTCCAGGCTGCAGACCATCCGGCACGATCAATACGGCGTCGCGCTCGCTAGCAATACCCAGGTTGTGACGACCAGCGGGCAAAGCTGGTTTGTCGGGTACAGTGCCGGGTCGAAAACTGAGCCGGCCCAGCAGCGAACCTCCTAGGAAAGACGTGTCAAACGTTGCCATCTTAGACGGGTTTACCGATACTGCGGAAAGCCGCGCACTGAGCAAAGGCTTCCTCGCTGAGTAACAAATTCTTACCCTTGCAAAACTTGAGCGTCAGCTTGAGTAACTCCTTGATATCGCGGCCGCTGGCAGCTGCATAGGTTACTATCAAATGCTCAACCAGGTCGTCGGACAATTCGATGTTGAACTGCTGCGCTAGCGATTTCCATAATTGTTTCGCCTGCACTTGTGTCGGTGTCTCAAACTGAATGATGGCGATGCAACGAGACAGGACGGCGTCATCAATATCAGCTACCCGGTTCGTGGTCATGAATAGCAAGCCGTTGAAGTACTCGAGTGTACGCAAAAACTCAGCCACGATGGCGTTGTGCTGGAGATCGTTGTCGCGGCGGCGAATGTAGACGTCGGCCTCGTCGAGCAACAGCACCGAATCCCAGCGCGCCGCGCGGCGCAGGATTTTCGAAAGGCTGGCTTCCACTGAGCTTGCCGTCACGCCGAGTTGACCAGAATGCACGCGGTATAGTGGTTTCTCGACGACCTCAGCATAGACCTCTGCTGTCAGCGTCTTACCTAGGCCAGGCGCGCCTTTGCACAGGATGGTTGTTCCTCCCGACTTACCCTCCACAATGTCCTCCATCAGGAAGTTACGATCAGCGGTCAAGATATCAATCAAGTTGCGATGAGCATGCGGCAAAACCAGCTTGTCACGCAATTCCGGCTTGTAACGATACGCACTTACATTTTGTACATGCGCCCATATGTTGCGGTGGTAATCCAGGTGGAATAGGTGTAGATAGCAATGTTGGGGAATCCGTTCAAAACCCTCGCTGATACCACTTCCGCGCCAGAAGGTTGCATCGGCGGTGGTGTCAAAGTGACGTTCCAGCAGCTCTTCGTCATTTACGCAACGCGCCGTTGTGCCTGCCTGCAGCCGCATGCATTCGAGTTGTGGACGAGGCCCTTCGCTGGACATCCAGACATTGCCAGAAACAGTAAACTGCGCACCAAACTTTGGCTGCATCTGCATGAAACGCTTTGAGTGTGTCTCGTATTCATTTTTGAATTCTGTACATTCTTTGAAGTAACCATGACCCGTCATCAATTCGGGAATCGTGAAATCCAAAATATCCTCGGCATGAAAGCTAATGCTATTGGTCATGGCGGTATACCTTAGCCTCGGATCGGCGACCGGCCCCCGTCCCGCAGCCTGCAATGTATTGGCCAGCAGGCCGATGATGACGTAAGCTGCGCTATCGACAGGCTGCACATGGCGCATAGAATGGACCAACCAAGGCTGTAACACACCGTCCTTGCCGAGCTTATAAAGCCAGCCATCGATCATGTCGCGCGACAGCCAAGCGATCAGACCGGGGATCAGATGCTCCAAGCTGGGAATTTTTCGGGCAGCCGGCGCAGAGTGGATATTATCTAGCGCCAGCATTTGGAACAACAGCTCACGCTCGTTGGCTGTACGGCACAGGTCATAGAGTGTGTTAAGTGAGTCGGCATCGAAAAGGCGGCTGGGCACCACACGTTTGCCTCGGGAAAGGCCGTACTCCCTCAGCCGCCTAGCAAGCAGAGAATCCTCATTGATCGTTCCAAGTAGCGTATTGGCCAGGGTTTCTGGTATTTCGAATTCCATGTGTTCTTTTTACTCTTTCACTCTTTCACTCTTTTTCATATATGGGCACAACAAATATTAAGCGAGCCTCACGAATTTATTGAGAGCAAATCAATTTTGATCGCATACGTTCTTCAAACTGCTCTTTATTAATAATCATTCTTTCATATCTGCCTCGCGAAATGACGTCCACCTCATCGTGAGCCTCGACCTCCAATATAAGTTTACTTCCCTGAACACAAATAGGCTCAATATTTGCAGTGACCGTTACTTTAAGCAACGCTCAAAAGACAAAACCCCCACCATTGCTGATGAGCACCAGGACTTGAACCTGGGACCAAAGGATTCCGGTTTGTCTTGCTTTCACAACTCCCTGGACTATGCCTTCATCATATTGATTGCTCAACTTAGATGGGTGCCGTCTAGTCTCTAGACCTTCAACAGCACTTTCAAGCTAAAGCTTGGCTCGGCGTTAGCTTGAAATATGCTTTGTACATTAACCCAATATTAGTCTCTAAGAAGCTAAATTTTGATATGCTAATCAAAATTAATTTGTAATATGACAATGTTTTATTACCGCTCTTATTTACATATAAAAGAGCCAAAGCTATAAGACTGAATGCATAAACAAAATTAGTTAATAATGTATAAACCTTCACACTGCCACTAATAAGTCACAATAAATAATGAATAGATTTCAGTTGTTTTATCTACCGCCGGCTTTATATAGCCTACTTGTTTTGGCAAATTTTGGCTTACTGTACTGGATCCATCAAGAAAGTGGCACGCCATGGGGATTGGAGGCTGGCGAATTTCATAATATTTTTAAGCCTCAGATTATTGAAATCATAGCCATTTTTCAGGTAATTTTATTTGCAGTAACACTCGACATGAGCATTCGTAGTCTTGTGGTTTTTTTTAATCGTCGCAATCCGGCACATCAAATCTCAGCAATCCTGGTCCAAATTGTGACAATTGTTGCTTATGCATTAGTTGGTCTATTAGTCTACGTGGTGGTCTACGACAAATCTTTTACCAACTTGATTGCTGCTTCAGGCATGGTCGTAGTAGCTCTTGCCTATGCTTTTCGTGAAATGATTGCCAATATTATGGCGAGCATTCAATTGCAACTTGAGGGGCTTGTGAGTATCAATGATTGGATTGAGGTCACCGATGCCTCCCCGTCTGAATTTTTTCAAGTTGTGCAAATTGATCATCAAATGGTGACGCTACTTAACGTCGACAAGCACCTTGTTCGTATCCCTAATCGGGAGTTTCTGAATTACAAATACATTAACATTACGAAGCAGCCCAATACCAAAGGAGTGCGGCGTAAGATTCGCATTGAAATTACCAACACCACACCGATCACTCAAGTACTCGAAGTTTTGGATCAGGCCATGCAATCGGTGATTGAGACCGATTCCAACTTTAATTCGTTTTATTACTGCTTACTTGTCGAGATTAAATCTGGTATTTACATCTACGAGATTAAATACGAGTGCCACCCTTGCTTGTCGCGAGCGCGCTCCAATCACGTTGTGAATAGCGCCGCGATACGTTTCCTACTAGCTAGTGGTGCAAATGTTAATTACACCGTAGAAATTTATCCAGCTAATACCGCAACCGACTATGTGAAGCAACGTTTGCTGGCCGTGCGCGAATTCGGAATTCTGAAAGATCTTAATCAACATGAAATTGATCAATTGGCTAAAACGGTTTCAATGCTGCGATTTAAAGCCGGTGATGCGGTAATTCGTTATCAAGAAAAAGCCGATTCGATGTTTATTTTGATCGAAGGGACAATTGATGTGAGCGCGCCCAATGAGGCCAATACCTTCGTAAAGGTTGCAACCTTGTGGCCCGGCAGTTGCGTGGGTGAAATGTCCCTGATGACCGGTGAGCCACGCTCCGCACAAGTGATCGCGCGCACCGAGAGTGTTTTATTGGAAATCCGCAAAGACGATATTTCACCAATTTTGGAAAGCAATCTACGCTTAGTAGAGCAGATGGCTGAGTTGCTCGCGCAACGCATGGCACAAACTAAAACTTCGCTCAGTCATACCGATCGGGTCGAAGAAAAGCATCGCTTGATGGGAGCCTTGGCGCAAAAAATTAAAAAGTTTTTGTTCCATCGCGACTAAATTTCAAACATTAAAATTTATTCTTCAATTTATCTCCTCGATAATTAATTTATAAAAGCTCTCAGTTACCCCACTATCACTGGTGAAGACTTAGATTTTTGGTTGCCCACCAAGACTTTAGCCATCAGCTTAGATAAGTATTGCTCTGTAAATTAAATCTACAAATAGTTTAGACACCCAAGTGAGGTCCATATATGTATTTGGGCTTAGCGGAGGTATTTACTACACATTAACTACGCATTTATAAAAAATGACTTAGCGTTTGCACGCTAAGTCATTGAATTTATTGGTGGGCCCACCAGGACTTGAACCTGGGACCAAAGGATTATGAGTCCTCTGCTCTAACCAACTGAGCTATAGGCCCTATGCCTTCATTGTAATTGATGGGCCATTGTTACCCTTTCTTAAAGCAGGATAAGAGGTTTTATTTCTACTAAATATACATTAATATATGTATATCTATTTATCAGGAGACAAGACCATGGTCGTATCAAAATGGGGAAATAGCTTGGCCATACGACTGCCCGCTCAAGTCGTTGAATACCTCAAGCTAAAGGAAGGCGATGACATTGAAATCCATGTCGCCGATAAAAAACATTTTCAAGTGAAAAAGAAACCATCCCTTCAAGAGAGGGTTGAAGGTCTGAGAAAATTCCGGGGTCGCATGCCCGCCGATTTTCACTTTGATCGATCTGAACTGAATGAACGCTAAGAAGATATTTTTTGATACCAATGCCCTGCTTTACCTTCTTTCCTCGGATGAGGATAAGTCAAATTGGGTAAGCCGCAATCTACAGCAATCCAATGTGATTAGTGTTCAGGTACTAAATGAGTTCACATCGGCCAGCTTGAGAAAAATTAAACTGACGCATGCTGAACTGGATGTATTTTTAGAGTTATTTACATCGACCTTCAATGTACGGCCGCTGGACCTTGAAACCTTTGAAACTGGCTTAATGGTATCGCGACGATATGGATATCAGCACTACGATTCCATGATTATTGCAGCTGCCCTGCAAGCAGGTTGCGAGCGACTCTATTCCGAAGACATGCAACACCGCCAAACCATCGACAAACGACTGCAAATCGTGAATCCTTTTATCTAAGGATTCACGACGGCAGTTCGGTTGCTTAATCTTCCTCGAGGAAGGTCTTCAGTTTGTCGCTGCGGCTAGGATGACGCATCTTTCTCAGGGCCTTGGCTTCAATCTGACGAATACGCTCACGCGTTACATCAAACTGCTTACCGACTTCCTCAAGCGTATGGTCTGTGCTCATTTCGACACCGAAGCGCATACGCAATACTTTTGCTTCGCGTGGCGTTAACGAATCGAGCACATCCTTCACTACATCGCGCATCGACTCATGCAATGCCGCTTCGGCTGGTGCCAATGTATTACCGTCTTCAATGAAGTCGCCCAAATGGGAATCTTCATCGTCGCCAATCGGTGTTTCCATAGAGATAGGCTCTTTGGCAATCTTCATGATCTTGCGGATCTTGTCTTCCGGAATCTCCATCTTCAAGGCTAAGGTTGCCGCATCTGGCTCGTGTCCAGTCTCTTGCAGAATCTGACGGCTAATCCGGTTCATCTTATTGATGGTCTCAATCATGTGCACCGGAATACGAATGGTGCGGGCCTGATCGGCGATCGAACGGGTGATGGCCTGACGAATCCACCAGGTCGCATAGGTAGAAAACTTATAACCACGGCGATACTCAAACTTATCTACTGCTTTCATCAGACCAATATTGCCCTCTTGAATCAAATCGAGGAACTGCAAACCGCGGTTGGTGTACTTTTTAGCAATCGAGATCACCAAACGCAAGTTAGCAACGGTCATTTCCCGTTTGGCTTCACGTGCGCGTTTCTCACCCGCAATCATTTGCTTATTCACTTCTTTTAACTCAGGCAAAGGCAATACGACTCTGGTCTGAATATCAATCAGCTTTTGCTGCAGCTCTTGAATGGCAGGAACATTACGCTCTAAGAGTGCACTGTAGGACTTATTGTCTTTCAGTAAATTGGCGGTCCACTTCAAGTTCATGGACATCTTAGGGAAGTCTTTTAATACTTCACCGCGGGGTACGCCAATTTTGTCGACCAACAAACTCACAATGCCACGCTCGAGTTTCCAGACTTGATCCACTTGGGAGCGCATGGTGTCGCAGAGTTTTTCAACGCTCTTCGCTGTCAAACGGAAACCGAGTAATTCATTTCGAATAGCTTCTTGTGCCTTGATATATCCAGGGCAGTTATATCCATCACGATCATAGGCACGGCGCATCTTGTCGGCTTGAGTACGGATGATGGCAAACTTTTCCAAGGAAATCTGTTTGAGTTCTTCGAGCTGCTTGGCGCTCGCTGTGCTTGCACCGCCACCTCCGCCACCAGAATCCTCTTCACCACCATCATCATCCCCCTCGACTGCGTCGAGGTCTTCTTCTGGCTCTTCAGGTCCCAGCTGAATGTCTTCCGCATTGGGATCAACCAAGCCATCAACAAACTGATCGATCTCCATTTCGCCTGAAACAATTTTGTCCGCATTGCCAATAATTTCAGCAATGGTGACCGGGCATGCAGAAAGCGCCATGACCATGTCCTTGAGGCCTGCCTCAATTTTCTTGGCAATGACAATCTCGCCTTCACGGGTCAGCAGGTCTACTGTTCCCATCTCACGCATATACATACGCACAGGATCGGTGGTGCGGCCAAACTCGGAATCAACGGTCGATAGTGCAGCCTCAGCCTCTTCTTCCGCCTCTTCATCAGATGCCCCTGAAATCCCATTCTCATTGAGGAGCAGGGTTTCAGCATCGGGGGCTTGCTCGTATACGGTAATGCCAATGTCATTAAGCAAACCAATTAAGGTTTCGAGTGCGTCCGCATCTGACAATTCATCGGACATCACGTCATTCATTTCGCCGTGGGTTAGGTAGCCCTTGGATTTACCCATCTTAATCAGGGTTTTCAGGCGTGCGCGACGTAACTCTTGCTGCTCTTCTGAGCCCAATTGCTGTGCTGCAAATTCTTTTAAGAGGGCCTTCTCTTTGGCCTTTCGGTCTCTCGCTTTTTGACGATCGGTGCGATTGTCTTCACCTGATTCCACGGCAGGGACTTCAGCCTTGGCTTTACGTCCTTTGGTTTTTTTACCCTCATCTACTGCTTCTACGTCTTGCAATGCCTCGGTCGGTGCAGCCGCTTTGGACTTGCCCTTGCCTTTTGGTGTAGCCACTTCAGGCTCGACTGCTTTGCCTTTTTTGGCTGGAACGTCTTTGTTTGTTTTTGCAGCAACAACAGCTTTTTTCGTTTCTTTATTTGGCTTTACTTCTGGCTTTGCTTTTGCAGCCGTCTTCACTGGCGCCTTCGCCGCAGGCTTACCTGCCTTTGCTACTGGCTTTGCTGGCTTGGCCGGTTTTTTAACTTCCTTGGCTGGAACTTTTGCTGTTGGCTTTGCTACCTTTTTAGCTACTGGCTTTGCTGGCTTGGCGATTGCCTTTTTTACTGCCTTCGCAGGTGCAGCTGCCTTTTTGGGTGCTGCCTTTGGCGCTGGCTTTGCCTTTACTGCTACCGCCTTTTTGGCAGGCGCTTTGGCTTTGGCTGGAGCAGCGGCTTTCTTTACTGGCGCCTTCGCAGCTACTTTGCTTTTCGCTGGGGCGGCCGTTTTCTTGGCAAGCGGTTTGGACTTGCTTGCTGCTGAGGTATTTTTCACGGGTTTCGCGCTTTTCTTGATCTTGCTGCTTGGCATAGGTTTACGCTCACTTACTTAAATAATGGTTGGTTTCAATGGGTCAGACCAATTGCCTGGGTCACTACGGTCAATAAATTCAAATTAATGGCGCAAGTGACTGAATTACTTCGTATTTTTTCTCTGAACAGAGGATTATAGTCGATTCGGTATTTTCCGACCTTGGAGTAAGCAATAAATTGAGCTTAAACAGGTAATTTTTACGGGCCTATGGGGCTTAAGGGGCTTTTCTTAGGAAAACTTTAAGCGCTCGCCCAATTCGCGGTACCGCGCCCGATCGGCATCGGACGCTTCGCCGCTGGAGATGCGCTGGGTAATGGCTGTCATTTCATTTTTCAGCTGCAGCAAATGGAGCTTTTTTAGGGCGCCGCCCAGGTCGGCGGCGGCACCCGCTGCATCCAAATCCGACTCCATCACCCGTTTGCGTAGCACTTCATACATCGATGCCAATTCACTTCGGGAGAGTTGCTCCTGAAATAATGCGAAGGCACCGGCGCCTGGAGCCTGTTCTGCGTTGGATGTATTTGGCAAATAATCTAATTGATCGCACTGCTTGAGTAAATCGGTCATCAGCATCAATGCATTGGCTGAGCGTTGCTCCGCTGCCGCCAAGACCAACTGCCGTTGTTCGGTATTGAGGCTCTTGCCCAAATGCGGAAACTGAATGAACAAACGCAATAGTTGTTCTGCTAAATCCATCGGTGCATTGGGTGGTGGAATGACTGGCCCCGCTGGTTTCTTACCATAGCCCTTACCGGGCTGCCACGTATTTGTTTGTGTTCGAACTCCGGCGCCAGTTGATACTGCCGATGGTCCCTGCGCTTGCGTATTGCTGCGCGCGGCTGGTGCAATCGTGAGTCCACAAAATGCTTCTAACTCAGCAGCCGTAGACGATGTTCGTATTGCCACCTCGCGTAGCATTTGTGAGCGCAAGGCGATGGGCGCCATCGACAAGAAGAGGGGCTTGGCAGCATGGTGCGTTTGTGCGCGCCCTTCTGGCGAAGTTAAGTCATGGCCTTCGCTCACTATTCTGAAAAAGAAGTTGGAAAATGACGTCGCTTCTTTAATGGCTTTTTCAAATGCGGGTGCGCCGTAGGTTCGAACGTAACTATCGGGATCGTGTTCCGTTGGTAAAAATAAGAAGCGAATTTCTTTATCGTCGGACATTAATGGCAGGCAGGCCTCCAGTGCGCGCTGCGCTGCACGTTGGCCTGCGGCATCGCCATCAAACGCGAACACAATCCGATCGGTTTGACGCAGAAGCATGCGCACGTGATTTGCAGTGCATGCGGTACCTAAGGTCGCTACGGCATTCGGAAAGCCCAATTGCGCCAAGGCCACCACGTCCATATAGCCTTCGCAAACCAAGACGTACTCTTGCGCCCGAATCGCTTGGCGCGCCTCAAACAAACCATACAGCGTATTGCCTTTAGAAAAGAGTGGGGTTTCAGGGGAGTTCAAATACTTTGGCTCACCTTGATCCAAGATACGGCCACCAAAACCAATCACCTGACCCTTGTGATTGCGGATGGGGAACATCACGCGATCCCGAAAGCGATCATAGCGACGCGCTGTTTGATTGGACTCGCTGGTCTCGCTCTGAATTAACAAGCCGCCCTCAAGTAAAGGCTTGGCAGTAGCATCATCGGTATAACTGCCAAACACCGCTTCCAACCCTTGCCAGCCATCGGGCGCATACCCCAATGAATAGCGCTTCGCAACTTCACCGGTCAGCCCGCGGCTTTTTAAATAATCAATCGCGCGCGGCGCGGCCTTTAACTGATTTTTGTACCAATCGGCTGCTAAGCCCATAACCTCACTTAAGGCAAGGGCCTGCTGCTGCCTCGCTACATCATTAGCAGTGCGCTCCTCGCGTGGCACGGTGAGTCCGGCAGAACGCGCAAGCTCTTCAATCGTTTCGACGTAACCGAGTCCGGAATACTCCATTAAAAAGCCGATGGCAGAACCGTGGGCACCACAGCCAAAGCAGTGATAGAACTGCTTGGTTGCAGACACCGAAAACGACGGGGATTTTTCTTGGTGGAAGGGGCATAAGCCTTGGTAGTTTGCGCCTGCTTTTTTTAACTTAACGTGCTGCCCCACCACATCAACGATGTCGACCCGATTTAATAAATCCGCAATAAACGATTGAGGGATCATGCCCATGATGTGCTTCGCCTAAGGCTTACTGGGCGAGCGCTGCTTTCACAAGGCCAGATACTGCTCCCATATCGGCTTTGCCTGCCAATTGCGGCTTGAGCGCGCCAATCACCTTACCCATATCCTGCGGTCCACTGGCGCCCAGTTGTTTGATGGTTGCGGTCACAATCGCAGCCACTTCGGCATCGGATAACTGTGCTGGTAAATAGGCTTGCATGATGGCCATCTCAGCCGCTTCGATCGCCACTAAATCAGCGCGGCCTGCTTTTTCAAACTGGCTGATGGAATCTTTGCGCTGCTTAATTAATTTTTCGACAATCGCAATCACGCCAGCGTCATCCACCACCACGCGCTCATCAACCTCACGTTGTTTGATCGCCGCCAGCAAAAGGCGAATCGCACCTAAACGCTCGGCCTCTTTAGCGCGCATGGCGTTTTTCATATCCTCGGTGATCTGGTCTTTCAGGCTCATTGCATTTCCTTGCGATTATTGAATGTCTTGGTGTCTATTAGTACAACAAAAAACAAAAACCCGCTGCGTTTTACCGTCAGCGGGCTTGTTGGCAACTCCATAAATTGAGTGCCTGTATTCGGGCTGCCCTATTAGTAGAGCTTTTTAGGCAACATCTGGCTGCGAATACGCTTGTAATGGCGTTTTGCGGCAGCAGCTTTTTTGCGCTTGCGCTCTGCAGTTGGC
>JAIXPY010000119.1 GCA_027486025.1 Burkholderiaceae bacterium | reverse complement strand
GAGGAATATTTCATAAGCTTTAGGTTTATTTCAGAAATATGGCATAAGTTTTAGGCTTAGCTTAAAATAGCGCCCAGTAGCAATATGGGGTGGTTGCGAAGGTAACCACCCCATTTTTTATGGTTTAAACACCTGGAGTCTCCAAAGTGCAAAAATTATTCTTAACGGTTGATCGCCTATCTACCTTCATCGGCCAGTTTTTCTCCTGGTTGGTCGTTGGCTTAACCGCCTTAATTGGCTATGAAGTGTTTAGCCGCTATGTCTTAAACAGTCCTCATGCATGGGCGTTTGACGCCATGATCATGATGTACGGCACCATGTTCATGATGGCTGGCGCGTATACCCTGTCCAAAAATGGCCACGTTCGCGGCGACATTCTCTACGGCTTTTTAAAGCCCCGCACTCAGGCGATTTTTGACCTCATTTTGTATGTCGTCTTCTTTATTCCGGGCGTGATTGCCTTAGCCTATGCCGGCTACGGATTTGCTGAAGATTCCTGGCGCATCTTGGAGCACTCATCGATTACAGCCGATGGTCCTCCTCTTTACCCTTTTAAAACCATCATTCCTTTAGCGGGCGTGATTTTGCTCTTTCAGGGGATCGTTGAAATCTTCCGTTGCGTAGTCTGTATTCAGCAAGGTGAATGGCCTTCCCGCGAGCAGGACGTAGAAGAGGTTGACGTGGATGCACTGAAGGCAATGGTTGGCCTTGATAAGGAGAAAACCAATGCGTAAGGAACTATTATTCGGCTTTAGCATCATGGCCTTGGTCGTGCTGGCTACGATTGTCTTACTTCCTTGGGGCAATATTGAGAGTGGCCACATGGGCCTGCTCATGCTCTCCCTTGTTGTTGTTGCAATCATGTTGGGATTTCCTACCGCCTTTACCCTCATGGGCATGGGCATGATCTTTACCTTCATAGCGTATAGCTTTGCAGATCCCTCTTTGGCCCTCAACAACACATTGTCTCTGATGGTGCAGCGGGCGTATGCGGTGATGACCAACGACGTGTTGATCTCCATTCCGCTATTCGTATTCATGGGTTACTTAGTCGAGCGTGCCAACTTAATTGAAAAGCTGTTCCGCTCATTGCATTTGGCCTTGGTGCGCGTTCCTGGCTCCTTAGCCGTTGCCACTATCGTTACCTGTGCCATCTTTGCAACAGCAACCGGCATTGTGGGCGCTGTAGTGACCTTGATGGGTCTCTTGGCTTTCCCGGCTATGCTGAAGGCAGGCTATGACACCCGCGTATCGGCTGGCTGTATTACTGCCGGTGGGTGCTTGGGTATTTTGATTCCGCCCTCAGTATTGTTGATTGTGTACGGCGCAACCGCTGGTGTTTCAGTAGTGCAACTTTATGCCGGCGCATTTTTTCCTGGGATTATGTTGGCTGGTCTTTATATTGGCTACGTGATCATTTTGGCTAAATTTAAGCCCAAGTTGATGCCGCCACTATCGCTGGAGGAGCGCAAAGTTCCACTGCCGATGAGCTACACCGAGCTCGGTGAAAAAATTAGCCAGAAAGTTATTCCGGCAATCTTGATCGGCCTCAAAGGCAAACGTAATTTGCATGTACGCCCTGCTGAGTTGCTTCAGTCTCTGATGATTGCCCTCTTGCCGCTCTTGGTTTTTGCGATCTTTACAGGCTCCATTTACAAGGTAGTCACTGCGCCTGTGGAGGCTGTTGCTGGCATGGAATTAATGCAGATGGGTGATGCCGGTAGCGGCGCTCCCGAAGAAGAGTCGAGCAGCGGCCTGTCCTTACCTCCTGGTGCTGAAAAGGCTGATAGCGGTGGTTTGTCATTGCCCCCTGGCGCAGAAGAGGACAAGCCAGCGGCAGCTCCTGCAGCTCCAATGATGAGCGCGGATGAAACTAAAGCGGCTGAAGCCGCAGCCGCAAAAGCACTCGAGCCGCGCGATGCGCCGACCTGGTTCTGGGTAATGACTGCGATCTTTGCAGCCATGCTGGCCATTTATTACATGCTGCTTACTTGGGTTCGATTAGAAATCTTCAAGATGCTTTTGGGCTCCTTCTTCCCATTAGCCGTATTGATTTTGTTTGTACTCGGTTCGATTGTGTTTGGTCTTGCCACACCAACCGAGGCAGCAGCGATTGGAGCCATCGGCGGTGTCATCCTAGCTGCCGCCTACAAGCAGCTCAATATGCGCGTGATTCGGGAATCGGTGTTCTTGACGGCCAAAACCGGAGCAATGGTCTGCTGGCTGTTCGTAGGTTCATCGATCTTCTCGGCTGCATTTGCCCTGCTCGGCGGTCAAACCTTGGTTGAAAAGTGGGTCTTATCTCTAGGCCTCAGCCCAATGGAGTTTTTGATTTTGGCTCAGGTCATCATTTTCTTCCTGGGCTGGCCACTGGAGTGGACCGAGATTATCGTGATCTTCATGCCGATCTTCGTGCCCCTACTCGATGACTTTGGTATCAATCCATTGTTCTTTGGTCTCTTAGTCGCGCTGAATTTGCAAACCGCCTTCTTATCGCCGCCCGTAGCGATGTCAGCCTTCTACCTCAAAGGGGTCTCGCCACCACACGTGACCTTGAATCAGATTTTTGCGGGTATGCTGCCGTTTATGGGCATCCAGATTCTGGCGATCGTATTGCTCTATACCTTCCCTGCTATTGGTTTGTGGCTACCGGAAGTGCTTTACAAGTAATCTTTAGCATCTTCATGAGAACCCCGCGCAAGCGGGGTTTTTTATTGGTCAAGTCAAACGCAATCGAGAGCACTTAGAATAGCCCTATGGTGACAACAGCACGGCGCAGCCCTCTCGCATTACGCATCCTCAAATGGATTGCATTCGGCTTAGTTGGACTGATGATCGTGATTGCATGCCTTGCTTTAATCTATCTCGCCTCAACCAAAAATAGTCCTTCCGGTAGCCTGCAAATGCTGGGTCTGAACGACGCAGTGAGCATCGGTTTTGATGCCAGCGATATTCCCCACATCAAAGCGGCTACTGCGAGTGACGCCTTATTTGCGCTTGGGTATTTGCATGCAACCGAGCGCTCGTGGCAAATGGAAATTAACCGTAGATTAGCTGCCGGCCGTTTATCTGAAATTCTGGGGGAAGACACCCTAAAAATTGATCGCTTCATTCGTACCGTTGGAATTAAGTACAGTGCTGAACGGCAATATGAGCGCTACCCGGTCGAAGCCAAACGTCTACTGCAAGCCTATGCCGATGGCGTCAATGCAGGCAACGCTAAATTGGGCTGGGCTCTACCAGTGGAATACTTTTTGACTGACTCCAAGCCAGGTCATTGGTCCCCAACCGATAGCGTAGCCTGGATGCTGATGATGGCGATGGATTTGGGTGGCAACTGGCAAAAAGAATTGCAACGATTGGAGTTATCGCGTGATTTAACGACGGCACAAATTTGGGAAGTGTTACCCCCTTACACGCAAGGTAATCCCGTTACTAAAATAGACTTTGCTGCGCTGTATAAAAACATGGGCATTTTTGCGAGCACCGATGCAGGCAAGTCCACTAAGCCTCTGGGCATTCAGGATGTGCGCCAGCCAGACACGAAACAAGATCAGCTATTGCGTGCACTCCTGCCAGGCGGTATTGAGGGTATTGGCTCGAATAATTGGGCACTCAGCGGCAAACGGACAAGCAGCGGCAAACCCCTCTTGGCCAACGATCCCCATTTGGGTTTATCCGCCCCGGCACTCTGGTACTTTGCGCGCCTAGAAGCCCCAGGGATCAACGTCATCGGCGCCACCCTGCCTGGCATTCCGGCAGTCGTGCTTGGCAGAACCGATAGCATTGCCTGGGGCTTTACCAATACCGGCCCCGATGTACAAGACCTCTTTATCGAGGAACTCAATCCCGCCAATCCGGGCCAATACCGCACCCCCGATGGCATGGCTGCGTTTTTAGTCCGCGAAGAAGTGATTGAGATTAAAAACAAACCGGCACATCGCTTTATCGTTAAACAGAGTCGCCACGGACCTATCATTTCAGAAACCTACGACCGGGCTAAAAATCTAATCAATACGGATCGCTTTGCTTTGGCCCTACGCTGGACTGCCCTTGATTTCGACAATCAATCAGTAATCGGTTTACTCGACATGAATCGCGCCACCAATTTAGAGGCATTCAAAAAAGCATTGCGCAAAAACTATGCCCCCATGCAGAACGTCGTGATGGCGGATACCACTGGCAATATTGCGTTTCAGGCGGCTGGCGTTGCTCCCAAGCGCACCCTCCATCAAGGCCTCTATGGGGTTGCACCAGCCCCTGGCTGGGATAAGCAATACGACTGGCAAGGCTATATTCCATTTGATCAGTTGCCTGCACTCGATAATCCCGAGCAAGGCTGGCTTGCGACTGCCAACCAGCAAATCCTGGCCGCCAACAATCCCAATCCGCTTACCGGGGATTGGGAGCTGCCATTTCGGTATGAGCGCATTACCGCCTTACTGCAAGCAAAGCAGCAGCATGACTTTGCATCGATGCGAACCATGCAGGGCGATACGCTCTCACTCGCAGCAACACCGCTATTGCCACTCTTCAAAGCAACCCAGTCGACTCATTCAAGCGCAGCAGCAGCTCAAACTATCATTGCAGGATTTGATGGGGATATGCGCATCGATAGTAGTGGCGCCCTTCTCTTTAATGCGTGGGTAAATCAGCTGACGCGCCATTTATTTTCTCGCTTGGGGGATTATTTTTCGTTTGAGTATGGCAAGCGCCATTTTAGAAACGCCTTACTCGAGCAGCTATCGAATCCCAATAGTCCTTGGTGTGACTCACCCAAAACAGATGGTGTAGAGAACTGCGCGCAAGCATCACAACAGGCGATGGATAAAGCACTGGAATACATTAATGCGCAGTACGGCAGCGATCCGGTCAACTGGAAATGGGGTAATGCGCACATTGCCGTATCGGAGCACCGTCCCTTTAGCCGGGTTCCGTTTTTAAATCGGGTATTCAATATCACCGCGCCGTTTCCAGGGGATGGATTTACGATCAATGTAGGCCGACCCGAGCTTGGCAAACATCAAAATCCGTTTGAGACCAAACAAGCAGCAAGCCTGCGCACCGTATTTGATTTGGCCGACCTAGAGCAATCAACCTTTATTTATCAAACGGGGCAATCAGGCTGGGTTCAAAGTAAGCTCTATCGCAACCTCAATCCGCTTTGGGCAAATAATCAAGCCCTGCCCCTGCAGATGAAACCCAGCAACTTCCAGCGCCAACTTGAACTCAGGCCAAAGTAGGTCTATTGGGGTTTAAAATAGAAACACATATTTATTGAGGGGTTTTACGATGAAAAGATGGATAGCGATCGCGGCCTGCATGACCGTCCTACCAACTTCAAGCGCCTTCGCCGCTTGGCAAGAGATTGGTTCAAACGAACAATCGACAGTTTCCCTCGACATTAGCACCCTCAAAAGGGATGGGGATAGAGCGCAAATGATGTCGATGCTGGACTTTATCAAGCCTGGCATGGACCCTAAAACGAAAGAGCCAATTCGTTCGATCATTGGCCTTAATGAGTACCTCTGCGAAAAAGCCCAATACCGCCCTATTGAATACAAAGTGTTTTCAGGAAACAAGGGTGAAGGCAAGGTGATAGCCGATATCAAATCCCCTGATAGCCAATTTGAAGCCATTATCAGTGGCTCATGGGCCGCGGGAGTCTATAGCATTGCCTGCCGAGCCAAATAAACAGCGGCTCTTTCCGAAGTATTGCCGCTGCATCGCATGGCATAGCTTGAGCTATGCCCTCATTATTGGCTTTAGCATTTTCTTTTTATCAGGCTGCGCCCTGCCTTTAGCGGCAATCGGCGGTGCCGGAACCGGTGCCGCCAGCGCCGTAGGGGGTTCTGTAGCGACTGTAGCGGTAGCTAATCCGAGCACTGCGGTCAGCGTCGCCTCAACCGTCACCACCGGAAAATCCCCTTTAGAGCATGCCGCTTCGCAAGCCACTAAAAAAGAATGTAATTTTTTAAACCTACTGGGGCCTAAGCCAGTTTGCCAAGAGTTTGTACTACCGGCCATCATGGATCATAGCCAAGAGGTGATCGGCATCGCTGATCGACCGACAGCCCTCCCAACTCCTGCGCCCAGTAGATAAAATTAAGTCTTACATCCTCTACCGTTCTTTTTATTTTTACTCTTCATCATGACGACCATGCCACAGCAAAACATCAACCTCACCCTAACCTGCCAAAATCGACCTGGCATTGTTGCAGCCGTTGCCAGTTATATTTTTGAAGCAGGCGGGGACATTCAAGAAGCACAGCAGTTTGATGATAAAGATTCGGGCCGCTTCTTTATGCGCGTGAGCTTCAGTTGCGATGCGAGCGTTGATTTACAAGTCCTACGCAGTGGTTTTGCGCCAATCGTTGAGCGCTTTCAGCTGTCTTGGGAGCTGCGCTCTACCGCCGTGCTCAAGCGCGTTTTAATCATGGCCTCCAAGCTCGATCATTGTTTAGTGGACTTGCTGTATCGCTGGCGTATTGGTGAGCTGCCCATGATTATTGCTGGGATTGTGTCTAATCACCCCCGCTCGGTCTATGCCAGCATTGATTTTGCCGATATTCCCTTTCACTACCTGCCAGTCACCCCGGAAACAAAGAGCGCACAAGAAGCAAAGCTGCTCAGCATCGTTGAGGATGCCAAAGTAGATATGGTGATCTTGGCGCGCTATATGCAAATTCTGTCGGATGATTTGTCCGCCAAGCTATCGGGTCGCTGCATTAATGTGCACCATTCCTTTTTGCCCAGCTTTAAGGGCGCCAAGCCCTACCATCAGGCCCATGCACGGGGCATCAAGTTGATTGGGGCAACATCCCATTTTGTCACGAGCGATTTGGACGAAGGCCCCATCATCGAGCAAGATGTAACACGTATCAGCCACAGCGATAGTGCCGATGATTTAGTACGCAAAGGCCGCGATTTAGAGCGTCAAGTACTGTCTCGTGCGCTGCGCTATTACCTCAATGATCGCGTATTGATTAATGGCAATAAATCAGTGGTTTTTGCGGATTAATTTTTTGTCGCAAGACCTTAATTAGCGCCCTGAGAGGGGTTTTAATAGCCCCCGCAAATCATTGTGATCTAGGGTGTGCATTAACTCCAGCAATTCCCCTAATTCGCCCTTCGGAAAACCTTTGCGGGCAAACCAAGACAGGTAGTCTCCGGGTAATTCGGAAAGGGTACGGCCCGCGTACTTGCCGTAGGGCATTTTCATGCGAACGAGCTTTTCAAGGGATTCTGGGGTCACGGTGGTGCGGGGGGGAATTGGGGTGGCTGATGGGGTTCGAACCCACGACAACTGGAATCACAATCCAGGACTCTACCGCTGAGCTACAGCCACCGTAGAAGAAATGAGATTATAGCTTTATGTCGGCTTTTAGCCAAAATTTGCTGGTCGACCAATCGTAGGCCAATCTGGGCCGGTTTTTAGGGCAAACACGCCATGTAAAAACGCTTAATTTCGGGGTCGCAGCGCACGTCTTTCAGCACAATGGGCCGCTCTAAAGAGATCCCCTCAATCGAGCGACAACGGCTGAGTGCAACATACACTTGGCCCGATGCAAACGCCCCAGAAGATAGATCGACCTTCACTTTATCGAGGGTCTTCCCCTGGCTTTTATGGATCGTCACGGCCCACGCTAGCATCAGCGGCATTTGCTCATAGGAGCCAATCACATTGGGCTTAATCTTGCCGGACACCATATCGTGGTCATATTTATACGATTCCCATTTGAAAGGGGTTACCTCAACCGTATTCGTATAGACCCCGTTGGGAATCTTGACCTTAATTTTGTCTTTCCCTATTTCATGAACAATACCAATGCTGCCATTGACCCATTTTTTTGGAAAGCCATTGTCATTGGCCGTAAACATCACCTTCGATCCTGGCTTTAGAACTAAGTTCATGGGCGAGGGCAAATTGCGCTCATCCACATTGAACTTTCCCTCTAACTTGCCTGTAAAGCTGGTGGCATCGCTCGTCAGGTTTTTGAGTTCCCCATGATTGATCATGTCTGCCCTGGCATTGGTCGTAGTCAGGGTGATCGTCATCGGGTCTGGCTCTGCCGCCTTATCAAAGCAAGCATCATTGATGGTTTCTAGCGCTACTTCAATGTCTTCATTAATGCGAATTTGATTAAGTAACTGCGCAAAATGAACATCCTTTTGACGAAATATTTTCGTGAGCTCAATCATCGTAATGTCTTTACGGTGCAGCGCCATGGCGCAAAAGAAATAAGGGCCCTCATAGCCGCGCTCATGCAGGATATGCATATCGCTACTCGATACCACTGGCGGTAATTGAAATAAATCACCGACAAACATGACCTGTATTCTCCCAAATGGCTCGCCTTTTTGGGGTCCGTTTTCGCGCAAGAAAAGATCAATCGCATCCACCAGATCAGCCCGCACCATCGAGATTTCATCAATAATGAGTAAGCGAATATCCTTGTACAGCTGGCGCTCACGCGAGGATCGCAGTGGCTTAATGTCCTCTTCTGGAAAGATCAAGCGCGGCGGCAAACGAAAGAAGGAATGAATCGTAACGCCACGCACTTGCAGCGCTGCCACTCCCGTAGGAGCCAGCACTACAACGTTTCCAGAAATGGTTTTGCGCAGGTGGCTAATTAAGGTCGTTTTACCCGTGCCCGCCTTACCGCTAATGAAGATGTACGGATCGCCGCGCTCCACTGCATCCAAAGCCAATTGGTAATCTGGAGTGATCTCCAGCTCGAGATCAGCACCCGAATTTTGAACTGTGCTCATGAATTTTCCGCCGAGGCAGCGTCCATCTCAAATGCAGCCCAATCCCCTAGCTCTAAACTCGCATCGAGAAAAAAATCAGCAATCGCCTCTTTGCTCTGTACCTTAGCCAAGGCATGGTGATCCGATAGGCGTTGGCGCCAATAGCGTGAACCTGCCCTGCCATGGGCCAGACCCAGAATGTGCCGAGTAAAGGCACCAATATAAAACGGTTTACCCTTACTTTGGCATTCATCAAACCAGCGCCAAGCTTGATGCACTAGGCCGATTTGCACGCGATGCCACTCCGACTCGCTAAAGAGATAGCCCGCAGCCTCCCCATTGGTCTCCAGTAAGTCATCCCAGCCCAGTAACATCGCCGGAAACTGATAAGCAGCGCGGCCCACCATAAAACCATCAAAGTCATGCCAATGGCCCGCAATTTGATCGTTGTTCTCAAGGCCACCATTCAGTAAAACGCCTACACCTGGAAACTGCTTTTGGAGGTCCAAGCGTAATTGCGCTGCCACGGCATAGTGCAAAGGTGGCTTACTGCGGTTTTCTTTGGGTGAGAGACCCTTTAATACGGCGTTACGCGCATGAATGGTGACCTGATGGGCCCCCGCATCAGCAACAGCCAACATAAAATCCAGGGCGAATTGGTAGTCTTTTTGGTGCAGACTGGCATCCATGTGATCAAGGCCCAAGCGGTGCTTTACCGAGATGGGCAAATCGCATGCTGCGCGCATCGCTCGAACGCAATCGGCCACTAATTGCGGTTCTGCCATCAGGCAAGCACCAAAGGCGCCGCGCTGTACCCGCTCCGAAGGGCAGCCGCAATTCAGATCAATTTCGTCATAGCCCCATTGGGCCGCCAAGACTGCAGCTTTGGCTAGATCCGCCGGCTCGCTGCCGCCCAGTTGCAGTACTACGGGATGCTGCTCATCAGAGTAATCCAAATGGCGTGGCACATCACCATGCAGCAACGCGCCTGTGGTCACCATTTCGGTATAGAGAACAGCGCGCTTCGATAGCTGACGATGGAAGGAGCGGCAATGCCGGTCAGTCCACTCCATCATGGGAGCAACCGCCAAGCGCTTATGGCCTAGAGTAGGATTTTTTTGCATTGCATGCGATTGACTCTGATCGGCTGGCATAGTGGTTTTATCTAGTCCGTATTACAACATGATCGTGCATTTATTTCTTACCAAGCTTCCCAAAGGCAGCTGCCATTGAGCTGTTCACAGGGGGAGGAGATTGTCGACTTGGTGATGACTTTTCAGTGCATGGCTTAGTGCTGCCAGTGCGCTGACGATCAGAATGTGCGTCCTTTGCAGAAACATTGGATGACTCGTTTAAACGCATCGTCAATGCAATGCGCTTGCGCTTTTCATCCAACTCAAGGACTTTGACTCGTACTACCTGCCCCGCCTTTACAACCGCATGGGGATCCTTTACAAACGTATTTGAAAGCGCTGAAATATGCACCAAGCCATCTTGATGAACGCCAATATCAACAAATGCGCCAAAAGCAGCTACATTAGTCACTATTCCCTCAAGCACCATATCAACAGAAAGATCGCTGATTTTTTCGATGCCTTCTTTAAAAGTAGCAGTCGTGAATTCCGGACGGGGATCTCGCCCTGGCTTCTCCAGCTCTTTTAATATATCCACAACCGTAGGCATACCGTATTTTGCATCGACAAATAATTCAGGCTGTATGGATGCCAGCGCGCCGGGATCACTTAACACCTCTTTCATGCTTTTTTTAATCTTCGCTAGGATTTTTTCCACCAGCGGATAGGACTCGGGATGCACTGCCGAAGAATCCAGCGGATTGCTGCCATTCATCACGCGCAAGAATCCAGCGGCCTGTTCAAAGGTTTTTTCTCCAAAGCGCGGCACCTGGCGCAAATCCAAGCGAGACTGAAATTGCCCGTGGCTATCACGGTAGGCAACTAGACTCTCTGCAACAGCGGTAGATAAGCCTGAAACGCGTGCCAGCAAAGGTGCAGAGGCCAGATTAACATCCACGCCAACCGCGTTCACACAGTCCTCTACCACCGCATTGAGGGAGCGCGCTAGCTGCGACTGCATAACGTCATGCTGATACTGGCCAACGCCAATCGATTTAGGATCAATCTTCACTAATTCAGCCAGGGGGTCCTGCAATCGGCGCGCAATCGAAACGGCGCCCCTGAGGGAAACATCCATATTCGGCAGCTCCTTGGACGCATACTCTGAAGCAGAATAAACCGATGCACCAGCTTCTGAGACCACCATTTTCTGCAATCCAAGGCCTGGTTTTAGCTTAATCAATTCCTGGGCTAGCTTGTCGGTTTCGCGCGAAGCTGTGCCGTTACCAATCGAGATTAAGGTGACCTGGTGCTTGTCGATTAAACCCGCCAATGTATGCAGCGATCCATCCCAATCATTACGCGGCTGATGTGGATAAATAACAGCGGTATCGAGCACTTTGCCAGTAGGATCGACTACCGCCACCTTGACGCCGGTGCGCATGCCTGGATCCAGGCCCATTGTGGCTTTCGGACCAGCTGGCGCAGCCAACAAGAGGTCCTTTAGGTTGCGAGCGAAGACCTGTATTGCCTCGCTCTCAGAGCGCTCACGCAATGCGCCCATGAGCTCTGACTCCAAGTGCAGCGCGCTCTTAACCCGCCAAGTCCAGCGTACCGTATCAGCAAGCCACTGATCAGCTGGTCGCCCCTGCTGCGCTATGCCAACATGGTGGGCAATGCGGGCCTCGCAGGGATTAAGGGGGGCGTCCCACTTGGGTCGCTCGGTCTCACTGTCCAGACGCAAGGACACCATCAGAATCTGCTCACGCCGCCCCCGAAATAAGGCTAGGGCACGATGCGACGGTATCGCCTGTAAAGCCTCAGCATAGTCAAAATAGTCTCGGAATTTTTCACCCTCTTCTTCCTTGCCTGCAATCACTTTTGATTCCACGACGCCATGCTCTTGAACATAAAGGCGCAGCAATTGCAGTAAGCTCGCATCTTCAGCAAATCGCTCCATCAAGATCTGACGCGCACCATCAAGCGCTGCCTTTGCATCCGATACGCCAGGATTTTCCCCTTGCTCGGACGTAAAAGCGGGCTTAAGGTACTTTGCTGCCTCTTCTTCTGGATTTAATTGCGGGTTTTGCAATAAGGTCTCTGCTAATTCTGCTAAGCCTGCCTCCAATGCAATTTGTGCTTTTGTTCTGCGTTTCACTTTGTATGGCAAATACAAATCCTCGAGGCGGGTTTTATCCTCAGCCTCCATCAGCTGCTGAAGTAATGCGGGACTCATTTTTCCCTGTTCTTCAATCGACGCAATAATGACTAAGCGCCGCTCCTCTAGCTCGCGCAAATACGCCAAGCGTACTTCTAATAAACGCAACTGAACATCATCTAGACCGCCAGTGGCCTCTTTACGGTAGCGTGCAATAAATGGCACCGTAGCACCTTCATCCATTAAGGCAATAGCGGCGGTAATTTGATTGGGCTTTGCGGATAACTCAGCAGCAAGACGGTGTTCTATGGATGGCAACATATGAAGTAATTTAGAGAATAAATAAGGAAAAACCACCCGAAGGTGGTTTTACTATCGATCAGCGCAACTTAATCGCGTGATGCTTTTTTACGCTCATGCTCTTTTAAGTAACGCTTACGAACGCGAACGCTCTTGGGAGTGACTTCAACCAACTCATCGTCGCTAATGAACTCCACTGCGTACTCTAAGGTAAGGTCAATTGGCGTAACGAGGCGAACGGCTTCATCGGTACCAGAAGAGCGCACGTTGGTCAGCTGTTTACCTTTAATGGGGTTTACAACCAGGTCATTATCGCGGCTGTGAATACCAATAACCATACCTTCGTATACAGGATCGCCGTGTTTAACAAACATACGGCCACGATCTTGCAGCTTCCAAATCGCATAGGCAACAGCTTCACCATCATCTTGGCTAATCAATACGCCGTTATGACGCTCTCCTAAAACACCATCTTTTGCTGGTGCATAGCAATCAAAGGTATGACTCATCAAACCATTACCGCGGGTCATGGTCATAAAGTCACCCTGAAAACCAATCAGGCCACGCGCCGGAATGCGGTATTCCAGTCGTGTGCGGCCCTTACCGTCGCTCACCATATCAAGCAACTCGCCCTTACGCTTGCCCAAATCTTCCATGACAGAACCTTGGGTGGTGTCTTCGATGTCAACTGTCAGATTCTCAAATGGCTCCATCTTGACGCCATTTTCTTCATGGAAGACCACGCGTGGACGGGATACTGCCATCTCATAACCTTCGCGGCGCATCGTCTCTACCAAGATCGTTAAATGCAACTCGCCGCGACCGGAAACTTCAAAAACGGTGTCGTCATCGGTTTGGCGCACACGCAAGGCCATATTGGACTTGAGCTCGCGATCCAAGCGCTCCCGAATTTGACGGCTAGTAACAAACTTGCCTTCACGACCAGCGAGTGGGCTGGTATTAACCATGAAATTCATGGTTAAGGTAGGCTCATCAATTTTGAGCATAGGCAAGGGATCAGGCTTATCAACCGCACAAATGGTGGTTCCAATGGCCAACTCTTCAATACCGTTAATCAAGGCGATGTCACCAGCAAAGGCTTCCTCAACAACCTCTCGCTCCAAGCCTTTGAATTTCAGGACTTGGTTCACGCGACCCTTAAAAGGAACGCCATCCGGGCCATTCATGCAAATCACTTCCATGCCCGGCTTAACGCGACCACGGTTCACACGACCAATACCAATCTTTCCAACATAACTGTTGTAGTCAATTGAAGAGATCTGAAACTGCAAAGGACCATCCGGATTGTCATCGCGCACCGGCACATTTTTGAGAACAGAATCAAATAAAGGACGCATATCGCCCTCACGCACATCTTCTGTCAGACCTGCATAGCCATTTAAGCCAGATGCGTAGATGATTGGGAAGTCGAGTTGCTCTTCAGTAGCGCCCAGTTTGTCAAACAATTCAAAGGTTGCGTTGATAACGTAGTCACAGCGCGCGCCTGGACGATCCACCTTGTTGATCACGACGATTGGCTTTAAACCAAGCGCTAATGCTTTCTTGGTTACGAAGCGGGTCTGTGGCATTGGGCCTTCAACTGCATCAACCAATAACAAAACGCCATCCACCATCGAGAGAACCCGCTCTACCTCACCACCGAAGTCAGCGTGACCTGGTGTGTCGACGATATTAATGTGGGTGCCGTCGTACTCGACTGAGCAGTTTTTGGACAGAATCGTAATGCCACGCTCTTTTTCAAGATCGTTTGAGTCCATAACCCGTTCGGTCATTTTTTCATTGGAACGGAAGGTACCAGATTGGCGCAGCAATTGATCCACTAAGGTGGTTTTGCCGTGGTCAACGTGGGCGATGATTGCAATATTACGAAGTGCGCGTTTAGTCATGTGAAGCTTCTAAAGTTAAAAATAAGGTTAAGGGGCTTGTGAAATCAAGCGTTTAGGGTGCAGTACGCCGGAACGGCAATCGGCAGTACCAATAAAATTGTGGGGCGCTGCGGTAGCGCGATAAATTCGTACCAAGGCTTCTGCCAATGGAAATTTAGCATTGACCGCGAGCGGAACGCGCTGCCCCATTTCTAGGCGCTTTGCTTGCTGCGCATCGACCGTGAGGTGCGGCAAGGTTTGTAACAAAGCGTCTACTGGCAGTACAAAATCAGCATGATCTGCTGTGGTCCGTAAAAGATCATCCAGGGAGATCGACTGAACCAAGCTCAGGTGACCCACTTCAGTGCGACGCAAGCCGACCAAATGGGCGCCACAACCAAGCGCTGCGCCCAAATCTTCTGCCAACACTCGAATATAGGTTCCCTTGCTGCAGCTCACTTCCAAAGTGGCTTCGGGCCATTGCACCTCGGTCCAAACAATAGAGTGGATGACGACCGAGCGGGCTTCGCGCTCGAGCTCGACGCCAGCACGGGCATATTCATACAAGGGCTTACCGTCGCGCTTCAGCGCCGAGTACATTGGTGGCACCTGCAGAATCGAACCGGTAAAGGCAGGTAATAAGGCATTTAAGGCAATCTGAATAGCAGCATCATCGGCAAACTGAGGCAATGGAAAGGAACTCACCACCTGCCCTTCGGCATCGCCTGTATCGGTATTGGAGCCAAAACGAATTCGGGCCACATACGACTTATCTGCATCCAGCAAATCTTGGGAATACTTGGTTGCCTCGCCTAAACAGATCGGCAGTAAGCCAGTAGCCATCGGGTCTAAGGTCCCGGTATGCCCTGCTTTATCGGCATTAAGCGCGCGCTTCACCGCAGTCACAGCAGCTTGTGAACTCATGCCCAGCGGCTTATCCAGCAGCACGACTCCATCAAGGCGTTGACGCATCAAATTTCTCAATCTTTACGGTCGCTATCGACCGCTTGATCAATTAATCGGGACATTTCCATGCCACGCTCAACCGATACGTCATGCACAAAATGCAGGGTAGGAACAGTATGAATATGCAAGCGCTTGAACAGCAAGGAATGCAAATAGCCGGCCTTTTCTTGCAAGGCAGTTAGGGCGTGATCTGGGTCAGCGCCGAGAACCGTGAAAAAGATTTTGGCATGCGCCAAATCCGGTGACAGCTCAACCCCTTGCAGGGTAATGAGTCCCAAACTGGTGCTACGCAATTCGCGCGGAATCAACTCAGCTAAATCACGCTGAATTTGATCCGCTAAGCGTTGATTGCGATGGGGGCTCGTTTTATGCATAAAGAACGTAATCCGAATTAGAGTGAACGCGCCACTTCAGTCACTTCAAACACCTCAAGCTGATCGCCTTCTTTGATGTCGTTGTAGCCCTTCAATGACAGACCACACTCAACACCGGCACGCACTTCTTTAGCATCATCTTTAAAGCGCTTGAGTGAGTCAAGCTCACCCGTCCAGATAACAACGTTGTCACGCAGCAAGCGTACACTTGAAGTACGCTTAACTAAGCCGTCAACGACCAAGCAACCCGCAATTGCGCCCACTTTGGATACCAAGAAGACTTGGCGAATCTCAACCAGACCCGTGATCTCTTCTTTCTTATCGGGAGTCAACATGCCGCTCAGAGCCAACTTCACCTCATCAACAGCGTCATAAATAATGTTGTGGTAGCGAATGTCTACGCCATTGTTTTCAGCTAACTTGCGCGCCAATGCATCGGCACGCGAATTGAAACCAATGATGACGGCTTTGGAGGCAACGGCTAAGTTGACGTCGGTCTCGGTAATGCCGCCCACGCCAGCGTGGACAATTTGCACCTTGACTTCAGGGGTAGACAGTTTTTGTAAGGATTGCGATAAGGCCTCTTGTGAACCTTGTACATCGGCCTTAATGATGATTGGCAGGAGCTTGGCTTCAATCGCGCCTTCGCCCATGGTTTCCATCATGGTTTCGAGTTTGACGGCCTGCTGTTTTGCCAACTTCACATCACGGAACTTACCTTGACGGAAGAGCGCAATCTCACGTGCTTTACGCTCATCTGGCACCACTTGAACTGCTTCACCCGCAGCCGGCACTTCCGACAGACCTTGAATTTCTACCGGAATGGAAGGACCCGCTTCGCTACATGGCTTACCGTTTTCATCGAGCATGGCTCGTACACGTCCAAAGGAGGAGCCAGCCAAAATCATGTCGCCACGCTTAAGCGTTCCCGACTGAACCAACACGGTTGCAACCGGACCCTTACCTTTATCCAGGCGGGCCTCAATCACTAAGCCATGGGCTGGAGCATCTTTAGGAGCCTTTAATTCAAGCACTTCAGCTTGTAGCAAGACGTTTTCCAAGAGGGAATCAATGCCTTCACCGCTTTTCGCAGAGACTGGAATGAATGGAATATCGCCACCGTACTCTTCTGGCACAACCTGCTCAGCAACCAATTCTTGCTTAACGCGATCTGGATTGGCTTCAGGCTTGTCGATCTTGTTAATCGCCACCACAATCGGCACTCCAGCAGCTCTGGCATGGGCAATCGCTTCTTTGGTTTGCGGCATCACACCATCGTCAGCAGCGACCACCAAAATAACGATGTCGGTTGCCTTCGCACCACGTGCACGCATGGCAGTAAATGCCTCGTGACCTGGTGTATCCAAGAAAGTAATCACACCACGCGGTGTTTCTACGTGGTAGGCACCAATGTGCTGTGTAATTCCGCCAGCTTCTCCAGACGCCACTTTTGCAAGGCGAATCTTATCCAGGAGCGATGTTTTTCCATGGTCTACGTGACCCATCACGGTTACCACCGGTGGGCGGCCTAGAAGCTCTGCATCCTGTCCTGTAATGCCCAGATCTAAATCAGGATCATCTAATTTGGCTGCAAATGCTTTATGACCCATCTCTTCCACCAAAATCATGGCGGTATCTTGATCAAGCACTTGGTTGATGGTGACCATCTGACCCATACCCATCAGCAACTTAATTACTTCAGCACTCTTAACCGACATGCTGTGGGCTAAATCCGCAACCGTAATGGTTTCAGGCACATGCACATCGCGAACCACTGGCTCGGTTGGTACTTGGAAGTTCGTATCTGCATTGCTATCCGAGCTTTGGCGCTGACGCTTATTGCGTCCACCACCTGCCCGCCAGCCACCGCCAACACCGCCGGAGCTATCGCCACGGGTTTTTAATCCACCCGCGCGCTTAGCACCTTCTTCTTGCCATGTGGAGGAGGTTTCAGATGACTTAATCAGTTTTCCGCCGACCTTAGCAGGGGCTTTTTTCTTATCGTCAGCACCTTCTGCTTTTAATGGCTTGTGTAAGGTGCCTTTTTTCGCTTCCTCAGCAGCTACTTCGCTGGGAGCCTTGAGAACACGCGCAGGTGCACTCATCATGTCCCGAATCGCCAAGGCTTCCGCTTCTGCCGCAGCGCGGCGGGAACGAATATCGGCCAACTGCTTCTCGCTGGCATCGGTCAATTCTTTTGCAGCAAGGTCTTGCTTCTTTTTGGTCTCAAGCGCTTCCGCAGACTGGGCCGCTTTCGTTTCGGCAGCCGAAGGCTTGCTCTCGACAGGTGCTGCAGCAGCCTTTTGACGGGCCTCTTCAGCCGCCTTCATTTCCGCTTCTTGACGCGCCAATAACTCGGCTTGACGGGTTGCTTCTGCAGCCCGCTTTTCTAACTCTTCCTCAGACAAGAGGGGCTTACTTACAGCCGCTTTTGCTGGTTTTTCTTCAACAGGAGTTTCGTCCGCTTTCGGTGCTTCATCGCCCCGCTTAACGAGTACCCGTTTTTTACGCACCTCAATTTGTACCGTGCGTGTTTTTCCGGTGGAATCGGCTTGGCGGATCTCAGAAGTCTCACGCTTGGTTAAGGTGATCTTTTTGCGCGCGCCCGTATCAGCACTGCCATGCTCTTTTTGCAAATGCTCGAGCAGTGCGGTTTTATCCTTCTCGGTAATCTTGGCATCCTCAGAATCTTTATTGATTCCGGCTGCTTTCAATTG
>JAIXPY010000031.1 GCA_027486025.1 Burkholderiaceae bacterium | reverse complement strand
TCTTTGTCATCGAGGCCCATCAAGATAACGCCCTTACCTCCGGTTGGTAGGCGCTTGAGCTCATCGAGTGGGAACACCAATAAGCGCGCACTTTCCGATAAACAGGCGACCTGTTTCATGCCTGGGCGTACCTTGCTGGCGCCCAGTGGCGCATCGCCGGCACTGAACTTGCTATCAACACCAATAAAGGATTTGCCTGCTTTATTGCGGGTGAGCATATCGGAAACATTTGCCAAGAAGCCATTACCTGCACGCGTAGAAATCAACACCAAATCATCCAATTGGCCGGCGTAATACGCCACCATTTGCGAACCTGCTGCTAAATTGATGAAGCTGGTTAGGGGCGCACCATCACCACGCGCTCCCGGCAACTCGCTAACGGGGACGGTATACACACGACCGTCACTGCCAAAGCCTTGCATCACGTCAACAGTACGGCACTCATACGTAGCGTAGAGCGCATCGCCCGACTTAAACGAAAACTGCTGTGCGTCGTGTTCGTGCCCTTGGCGAACGCGAACCCAACCCTTTTGCGACACGATTACCGTAACGGGCTCATCAATCACTTTAGCTTCTGCGATTGCGCGCTTATCTTCCTGAATTAAAGTACGGCGCTCATCGCCAAACTCTTTTGCATCGGATTCAATCTCTTTGATGATGCGTTTACGTAAGGTGCTATCGCTTTGCAAGAGGCCATCCAGATCGGCCTTCTCGCTTTGGAGCTCTTTAAGCTCTTGCTCAATCTTAATTGCCTCCAGCCGTGCCAATTGGCGCAAGCGAATTTCAAGAATATCTTCAGCTTGGCGATCGCTGAGCTTAAAAGCAGTAATGAGATCAGCCTTTGGCTCATCGCTATTGCGGATGATTTTGATGACTTTATCGATGTTGAGCAAAATAATCTGGCGACCTTCCAGAATATGAATGCGGGCATTGACTTTGCCGAGGCGGTGCTCGGTGCGGCGCGTTACCGTTGCAACGCGGAAGGCAATCCACTCCGAAATAATGTCTTTTAAATTCTTTTGGCGCGGCCGGCCATCATTACCAATCATCACCAAATTGATGGGTGCATTGGATTCGAGTGAGGTGTGTGCCAGCAGTAAATTGACGAAGTCATTGACTTCCACATTCTTGCTCTTGGGCTCAAACACTATACGTACCGCAGCATCCTTGCTGGATTCATCGCGAACGCAGTCGAGCACATTCAAGATCGCTGCTTTGGTATTACTTTGATCGGGTGTTAATGATTTTTTGCCCAATTTGATTTTGGGGTTAGTCAGCTCTTCAATCTCTTGCAACACCCGCTGCGTTGAAGTTGCTGGTGGCAACTCATTGACCACAATTTGCCACTGACCGCGGGCCAATTCTTCGACCGACCAGCGTGCCCGTACTTTTAAACTGCCGCGACCGCCCTCATAAATCTGCGCAATATCGCTGGCAGACGAAATAATTTGACCACCGCCTGGAAAGTCGGGCCCTGGAAGAATCGCCAGCAAATCTGCGCCACTCATGTTCGGCGACTTCATTAATGCGATTGCCGCTGCAGCCACCTCACGCAAATTGTGCGATGGGATTTCCGTGGCCATGCCCACTGCAATGCCGGACGCGCCATTGAGTAATACAAAAGGCAAACGCGCCGGAAGTAATTTAGGCTCCTGAAAAGAGCCATCGTAGTTTGGTGCAAACGCAACCGTACCTTCATCGATTTCACTGAGCAGCAAGTGCGTGGCAATCTTGGTTAGACGTGCCTCGGTGTAGCGCATCGCTGCAGCTCCATCGCCGTCGCGTGAACCAAAGTTGCCTTGGCCATCAATCAGGGGGTAACGCAATGAGAAGCTTTGGGCCAATCGAACCAAGGCGTCATACGCAGACTGATCGCCATGCGGATGGAATTTACCCAACACATCGCCAACCACCCGAGCGCTTTTCACTGGCTTTGCATCCGAACGCAAGCCCATCTCGCTCATCGAGAAAAGAATGCGCCGCTGCACTGGCTTTTGACCGTCGGCCACCTCAGGCAAAGCGCGACCCTTCACGACGCTAATCGCGTAGTCTAAATAGGCTCGCTCTGCATAGACGGCCAGCGTTAATCCCTCGCTGCCATCGCCATCCATACTATCGGATGAGGCACGTGGTGGAGTGGGAGGCGAACTGACGCTTGCGCCAGCGCCGTCCATCGCAAATAAATCCGCTTGCTCTTGCATGCTGGCTTCTGAATTGGGTTTGCGTGTTGCCATTAAATATCCGCCTCTACTTCATTGCCACGCTCTTCCAGCCAGTCTCGTCTCGCACTGGATTCGGATTTACCCATCAGCATGTCCATGGTTTTAAATGTATCTTGCTCACTTAATGCGCCCAAGGTAACTGGGAGCAAGCGGCGCGTATCGGGATTGAGGGTGGTATCCCACAATTGCTCGGCACTCATTTCGCCAAGGCCCTTAAAGCGGGAAATTTGCCAGGCATTGTCACGAACACCGTCTTTACGTAACTTATCTTCGATCGCATTGAGTTCGCTGGCATCAAGGGCATAAATCTTTTGCGCTGGCTTCTTGCCGCGCGCAGGCGCATCTACACGAAAGAGTGGTGGTCTGGCGATATAGACATGTCCAGCATCCAGCAGCTTTGGAAAGTGCTTATAGAATAAGGTGAGTAATAAAACTTGGATGTGCGAACCATCCACGTCGGCATCCGACAGAATGCAGATCTTGCCGTAACGCAAATTGGATAAGTCGGGTGTGTCATTCAGGCCATGGGGATCAACACCAATCGCCACCGCAATATCGTGCACCTCATTGTTGGCAAATAAACGATCGCGCTCTGCCTCCCAGGTATTGAGGACCTTGCCGCGCAGCGGCAATATGGCCTGGTATTCTTTATTGCGACCCATTTTGGCTGAACCGCCGGCAGAATCGCCCTCGACCAAAAAGAGTTCGTTCATTGCAACGTCTTGGCTCTCGCAATCCGTTAGCTTGCCAGGCAGCACTGCAACGCCCGATGATTTTTTCTTTTCGACTTTCTGTCCAGCGCGGGTACGGGCTTGCGCTTGCTTAATGACCAACTCAGCCAATTTGCGACCATAGTCGACGTGCTGGTTTAGCCAAAGCTCGAGTGCGGATTTAGAAAAACCGGAGACCAAACGCACGGCATCGCGGGAGTTCAGGCGTTCTTTGATTTGCCCCTGGAACTGGGGGTCAAGTACTTTGGCAGACAAAATAAAGGAGGCGCGTGCAAATACATCCTCGGGCATTAATTTCACCCCCTTGGGTTGCAAGGCATGCATTTCGATAAAGCCTTTAACCGCATTGAAGAGGCCTTCGCGCAGACCGCTTTCATGGGTGCCGCCGGCGGGCGTCGGAATTAAATTCACATAACTCTCGCGAACGGGTGGACCATCTTCGGTCCAGGTTACTACCCAGGCAGCGCCCTCGCCTTCCGCAAAGGTATCTTCATCGGCATTGCCGGTGGCGTATTGCTCTGCTTCAAATGCGGGTATCACTTCAGTGCTGTGACCTGCCTGAGCCAAGGCTTCATTCAGGTATCCGCGCAAACCCTGCGCGTATTGCCAGGATTGCGTCTCACCACTCTTTTCTTGAATTAAGGTCACTTTGACGCCAGGCAGCAATACTGCCTTGGAGCGCAGCAAACGAATCAGATCCGCCATCGGAATGACAGCACTATCAAAATACTTACCATCAGGCCATGCCCGGACGCGCGTACCGTGGGCTTTATCGCCTTTATCGGCTGGTCTGGTTTTGAGTTTCTCAATCACATTGCCATCGGCAAAACTCAGGGTAGACATTTGCCCCTCACGCCATACCGTGACATCAAGGCGCTTGGAAAGGGCATTCGTTACCGAAACCCCAACGCCATGCAAACCGCCGGAGAAGGCATACGCCCCGCCGCTGCCTTTTTCAAACTTGCCACCCGCGTGCAGCTGGGTAAAGACAATTTGGACCACGGGTAATTTTTCGGTGGGGTGCATGCCCACCGGAATGCCGCGGCCATCATCCTCAATACTGACGCTGCCATCGGCATGCAAGGTCACCATGATTTGCTTACCAAAGCCGCCCAGAGCCTCATCGGATGCGTTATCCAGGACTTCCTGGATGATGTGAAGGGGGTTATCGGTCCTGGTGTACATCCCAGGCCGCTGACGGACGGGCTCAAGTCCCTTGAGAACTTGAATCGACGATTCGCTGTATTCGGAGGTTTTACGGGTTGCCATGCGCAGAAATTGTAGTCATGTCTGGGATTGGCTTCTTTTTTTACCGCTACACGGGCTTTGATTGCGTATTTTGAGGTGATCTTTGGCCTGTACGCGCGATTATTTGCCCATTCATGCCAAAATTGGGCTATGGGTGCACTTAGTCATATTCGGGTTTTAGACCTCAGCCGGGTTCTTGCTGGGCCATGGTGTGCCCAAAACTTAGCCGATTTAGGCGCTGACGTCATTAAAGTCGAGCGCCCTGATGTTGGTGACGATACCCGCCACTGGGGGCCTCCCTTCGCGCAAAACCCGCAAGGTGAAGATACGGCAGAAGCCGCTTACTTCATTTCGATCAATCGCAATAAACGCTCGATTACCGTCGATATCAGCACGCCGGAGGGTCAAGAAATCATTCGCAGACTAGCCAGCGAATCCGATGTCGTGATTGAAAACTACAAGGTGGGCCAGTTAAAAAAATATGGGCTGGATTACGATAGCCTCACTTTGCTAAAGCCTGATCTGATTTATTGCTCCGTCACCGGCTTTGGTCAAACCGGCCCATACGCTCAGCGCCCTGGCTATGACTTCATTATTCAGGGCTTAGGTGGCTTCATGAGTGTGACAGGTGAGGCCGACGATTTACCCGGCGGTGGACCGCAAAAGGCTGGGGTTGCGATTGTCGATTTATTTACTGGCATGTATGCCAGTTCAGCCATTCTGGCCGCGGTGATTCATCGGGACCGTACTGGCCTGGGTCAATACATCGACATGGCCTTATTGGATACCCAAATTGCGGTAATGGCCAATATCTCGAGCAATTATTTGTGTACCGGAACTGCGCCACGACGCTGGGGCAATGCCCACCCCAATATTGTTCCGTATCAAACTTTCCCTACCTCCGATGGCTGGATGATCATTGCCGTTGGCAATGACAGTCAGTTTCGTCAGTTTGTAAAAGCGGGTGGGCAAGAACAGCTGGCAGACGATGCACGCTTTGCCGACAATCCATCGCGCGTTGCGCACCGCTCTATTTTGGTTCCCTTGCTTACCGAGATGACGAAGACCAAAACCAAGAACGATTGGATCGCTACCTTGGAAAAAGCCAACGTGCCCTGCGGGCCGATCAATGATTTAAAAGAAGTGTTTGCAAATGAGCAAGTGGTATCCCGCCAGGTTGAATTGCAAGTACCTCACCCTACTGCTGGCACCATGAAATTAGTCGCAAGCCCCATGAAGTTATCGGCAACGCCCGTTGAGGTACGCATGCCACCACCGACATTAGGTCAGCATACCGATGAGGTATTACGCGAACGCCTTGGCCTCAGTGCAGAGGCGATTTCAGCACTTCGCCAAAAGCACGCAATCTAAGCGTTCCATCGCATGGCAAGCGTGCAATCCAACGCCTTCATTCCGCTAAAACACCTCCTCATTTATGGCGGCCTCTTAGTCACCATGTCGATGGGCATTCGCCATGGCTTTGGTTTGTTTAACCTCCCTATTACTGCCGCCAATGGTTGGGATCGCGAAACCTTTGCGCTCACGATTGCCCTGCAAAATTTAGTTTGGGGAGCAATGCAGCCGATTACTGGGGCTCTTGCCGATCGCTTTGGCGCTTTTCGCATCATGGTGGCTGGCGGCATCCTCTATGCCTTGGGTTTGGTGGGCATGGGCCTATCAACCGACATTCTTCCGTTCACGGTGGCGGGTGGTCTTTTGATTGGCTTAGCTCAAACCGCCACCACCTACAGCGTCGTCTATGGAATTTTAGGCCGCAATGTAGCCGCTGAGAAACGGGTTTGGGCAATGGGGGTTGCGGCAGCGGCCGGGTCCTTTGGTCAGTTCCTGATGATTCCAGTCGAGCAAGGCCTGATTACCCACTTTGGCGCAAGCGACGCACTCCTGCTGCTGGGCTTAATGGCGACCCTGATGTTACCCATTGCCTTTCAGCTAAAAGAGCCTGCAGGATCAAGCCAATTGCAGTTAGGCAATCAAACTATTTCAGAGGCGCTGGGCGAAGCCATGCATAACCGCAGCTTTCAGTTACTCACATTGGGTTATTTTGTGTGCGGCTTTCAGGTGGTATTTATATCGGTGCATCTGGCGCCCTACCTAAGCGATCTCTCCAAGGCAGTCCCCTCGGTTGGCTCTCCCGCAGTTGCCAGCACAGCGCTTGCCTTGATTGGGCTCTTTAATGTGTTCGGCACCTTTTATGCGGGCGTTTTGGGTCAGCGCTTTCCAAAACGGTATTTACTATCCGGCATCTATGCAAGCCGCGCCATTGCGATTGCGCTCTTTGTCTTTATGCCAATCACACCACTCTCAACCTACCTGTTTGCAGCGGTGATGGGATTTCTTTGGCTCTCGACCGTGCCCCTCACCAATGGCATCGTGGCGCAGATTTTTGGTGTTAAGTATTTGAGTATGCTGTCTGGCCTTGTATTCTTTTCGCACCAAGTAGGGAGTTTTTGTGGTGCTTATTTCGGCGGCCTTTTGTACGATCGCAGCGGTACCTATGACGTGGTGTGGATGATTGCGATTGCGCTGGGCATTTTTGCTGCGCTCATCAACTTACCAATCCAAGAGCGTGGACTTGGGCGACTGCAGTCTATCTAAGCGCTTGCGCACCAACACGGCCCGTCTGAGTACAATCATTTATGCGCACCCTTTTTAGCACGCCAGTTCGTAAGCCAAGGTGGCAAGGTTTTGCCGTGGTATTGGTATGCGGTCTTGTTTTAGCCTTGACCTTTATGGCTTACTTTGCACCCGACCTCATGGTGGCATTAACCAATACCGTTTGGGCGCTGTGCGGTTTTTAGATACAAGCGATTAAATCGCATTACTCGCCGTAGCACAATGGATAGTGCACATGCCTCCTAAGCGTGGGATACAGGTTCGATTCCTGTCGGCGGGACCACAGTCTGCATGCTTCACTGATAAGTAACTTACTTATTTTTTACTTCTTAAATGATTTAAAAAGTCAATCGGATTATTTACTCAAAAAGTTATCCACAGCGAATGTGGATAAATTACAGAAAGTGTTGCTAAGTGTTGAATTTTTATAGGCCGATCTGGATTGCTTAAAAAATAAGCAGCGTTTATTTGGCGATTTTTTGTTTTGTTTCACCATTGACTTTTGTTTTTTTTAATCGATTCGTTCCGTATTGGTGATCAATGCAATACCAATTCATGAATAAAAAAAGGGGGTTGCATTTCATCCCCTGCCTTCGTGTGAATGGATTTCTCGTACACTGAATCACCATGAATGCACTTACGCCCAGCACCCGCGCCGCCCTAGAAGAAATGCTCCAAAATACGGCGCGCTCGGTTCCGTCGGAATACCTGCCTATCTTTCTTGCCATTCCATCGGGCAATCAGCCTAGCCAAACGGTAGGCCATCTGCACTTGGATTTTTTTACTTTTTTAAAGCAATCCCTGGCCGCCAGTCCGATCGCCGGGGTGCACATCGAGCCACATCGCATGCTGCTTGATGGCTCTCGCCCTGGCTTGCTCAGCCAAACCATGCGGACACTGGCCGATCGCATGCGCCAAGGGGGGTTTATTCCCGGCTGGCGTAATGAAGAATTTGCCTTTATCGATGCGCAAGGGCATGCCTTATTTCAGGTGGAACGTGCTGCATTTCGTAGTTTTGGATTCAAGAGTATGGCTAGTCATATCAACGGCTTTACCGAACATGGCCAAATCTGGCTGGGTCGCCGCAGTGAAAACAAGCAAATTGACCCTGGAAAACTAGATAATTTGAGTGCTGGAGGCGTTTCAGCGGATGAAACCCCCTGGGTTTGCGCTTCCCGTGAGCTTTGGGAAGAAGCCGGCATCCCCAAAGTCATTGCCAGCGAGATTCAGCCTGCGGGCCGCATGGAGATGCGCAGACCCACCCCGCCCTTGGGATTCCATGCGGAATCGCTGTTTATCTACGATTTATTGCTGCCAAGCAATCTATTGCCCACCAACCGGGATGGCGAGGTTGCCGGCTTTATTGCGGTTTCCTATGCTGAAGCGGCTGCCCGTATCTTGGCCGATGAATTCACTGCAGATGCTGCTTTAGTCACCGCTGATTTTATTTTGCGGCGCAGCATTAGTTAAGTTTGATTCAAGTCAGGACATTGGACACCGAATCATGGTTAAATGCACATAAGGATGAAACAGGGGTGCCCTCCGTAATTGGTGGCGCTGAGAAAGACCCTATTACCCGATCCAGATAATGCTGGCGTGGGGAGTGTCATCAAAACCGGTACCCGGTTTCGTCCATC
>JAIXPY010000053.1 GCA_027486025.1 Burkholderiaceae bacterium | reverse complement strand
TTTAATGCAACTCAACAAGAAGAGTTGAGAGTCGCCATCGTCGATGGTCAAAAATTAATCGATATTGATATTGAAGCTGCCGGTCGTGAACAACGCAAAGGCAATATTTACAAAGGCGTCATTACGCGCATTGAGCCCTCGCTCGAAGCGTGTTTTGTCAATTACGGTGAAGAACGCCATGGCTTCCTGCCATTTAAAGAAGTAGCCAGAACCTACTTTAAAGATGGGGTGGATGTTCGCAATGCCACCATTAAAGAAGCCTTACGCGAAGGCCAAGAAATCATTGTTCAGGTAGAAAAAGAAGAGCGCGGCCAAAAAGGCGCTGCACTCACCTCGTTTGTCTCCCTGGCCGGCCGCTACTTGGTATTAATGCCAAATAATCCCCGCGGTGGTGGCGTATCGCGCCGCATTGAGGGTGAAGATCGTCAGGAATTGCGCGAGGCCATGGCTCAGCTTGAAATTCCTGATGGCATGAGCATCATTGCCCGTACTGCCGGTATTGGCCGCGACGCTACTGAATTGCAATGGGACTTAAGTTACCTGATGCAGTTGTGGAAAGCAATTGATGAGGCGGCTCAAGGCAATTCCGCGCCACTATTGATTTATTTGGAGTCCAGCCTAGTTATTCGTGCGATACGTGACTACTTCCAGCCCGATATTGGCGAAATCCTGATCGACACCGACGACATTTTTGAGCAGGCGCAAGCCTTTATGTCGGTCGTCATGCCGGATAATTTACCACGCGTTAAGCGCTACCAAGACGATGTTCCGCTCTTTTCGCGTTTCCAGATTGAGCACCAAATTGAGACGGCGTACTCCCGCACTGTCCCCCTGCCTTCTGGCGGCGCGATTGTGATTGACCATACCGAAGCCTTGGTTTCGGTCGACGTCAACTCCGCACGCGCTACCCGCGGATCGGATATTGAAGAGACTGCTACCCGTACTAACCTTGAAGCAGCCGATGAGATTGCACGTCAAGCCCGCTTACGCGATCTTGGCGGTCTGATTGTGATTGACTTCATTGATATGGAGTCCAGCAAGAGTCAAAAGGATGTGGAAAATCGCTTGCGTGATGCCCTGCGTCACGATCGTGCTCGCGTCCAGATGGGCAAGATTTCTAAATTTGGCCTGATGGAAATGTCACGCCAACGTTTGCGTCCTGCTTTGTCCGAAGGTAGCCACGTTGCCTGCCCACGTTGTAATGGTACGGGCCACATTCGCGATACCGAATCGTCTGCATTGCAAGTCTTGCGGATTATTCAAGAAGAAGCCATGAAAGAAAATACGGCCGCGATTCATACGCAGGTTCCAGTGGAAGTTGCTGCCTTCCTCTTGAATGAAAAGCGCGCTGAAGTAATTAAGATCGAAAGCCGTTTCAAAGTCAACGTCTTGATGATTCCAAACAAGCATTTGGAAACGCCACATTACAAACTCGAGCGCTTGCGCCATGACGACGTTCGTCTCGATGATCAAAAAGCCAGTTATGTGATGGCTGAAGAAGCCGCGCGTGAATTGGAAGCCGATACCGTAGTAAGCCGCAAAGAAGGCGATGTAAAAGCGCGTCCTGAGGCTGCTGTAAAAGGCATCACCCCAAGCCAACCTGCGCCAGTTACTCAGCCACGTCCAGCGCGCACTGCGAGTGCGGATACGCAATCCAGCTCGGGCGGTATCTTTGGTTTCATCAAAAAACTGTTCTCCTCTAGCGAGCCCGAAGTTAAACCAGCAGCTCCAGCTCCGCGCGGCCGCAATGCCCAGGGCCGTGACGGTAATCGCAATGGCGGTGATCGCGGTGGACGCAATCGTGGACGTCGCGGCGAACGGAGTGAACGGATAGAGCGGCCAGTAGGCGCAGCTCCAGATGCAAGCTCGAATACCGAGGGTGCACGTGAAGCAAAACCCCGTCAAGAAGGCCGTGGTCGTAATCGCAATGGTCGCACCGAGCGCCCTGAAGTCGCGCGCACCGATGCAGACGCTGTAAACGCCAAGCCAAACGATGCTCCATCCACCGCTGACAGCAATTCAGCAACGGAGGGCAGTGATGAGCGCCGCGGTCGTGGTCGCAATCGCCGTGGTCGTGGTCGCGGGCAACGTACCGAGCGCAGCGAAAGTAATGGAGAAGCAAATGCAACGGTGATCACGAGCTACTCAGCTGGTGGCGCATGGCCTCCATCTGGTATGGCTGGCTCATCGGCAACCATCCCCACCAGCGAACTGACTGCTAGCTTTAGTGCTCGCAAGCCAAGTCCACAATCGGGCGGTCGTGGATCTCGCCCACCGCGCTCGAATCAGAACGAGCGTACTAGTGGCGAGCGCAATAACGGCGCAGTCCAGCAGCCCTCGGAATCAGCCACAGCCAGTTTCGTGCCAGCAGCAACTGCACCAGTAAAGCCTGTAGCAGTAGCGCCGGCAGCATTGGCGCCAGCTCCTGAGCTACCCAAAGTGGCCTTTGCCCCGCTTGAAGAAAAGCCATTGCAGCAAGTGCTTGAATCAGCAGGCATGGTCTGGGTTGGAACAGACACCGCGAAATTAGCTGAAGTTCAAACGCAGATACAGTCTGAGCCAGCTCCAGTTCGGATTACCCGGGAACCCAAGCCGCCAGCAGCGCTTCCGCAGGGCCCCATGGTCCTGATCGAAACCGGTGGGCAGGAAAAATCGGTACCGAAAGAAATCTAAACGAACAAAGCCCCTTTATTGGGGTTTTGTTTAATTGAACGCTCTATTCCAATCACCGCCATAATTGAGTCATGGTTGAACGCGTTATCCCCATCCGCATTGATGAAGGCAAGGGCCTTGCCCCTGTAATGCCGTCCAGTATGGCCGCTCCCACGAGCCGGTCAGTGGATTTACGTGGACGTCCTTTGCGTGATTTACGGATTTCAGTAACGGACCGGTGTAACTTCCGCTGCACCTACTGCATGCCCAAAGAAGTGTTTGATCAGGACTACCCTTACCTATCACAAAGTGCCCTGCTGAGCTTTGAAGAGATGACACGCCTCACGGTCATTTTTGCATCGCTTGGTGTTGAAAAAATTCGCTTGACGGGTGGCGAGCCATTGCTTCGCAAGAATGTAGAAACCTTAATTGCGATGCTGGCGGAGATTAAAAAACCAGATGGCAATCCCCTGGAGTTAACGCTCACCACTAACGGCAGTCTGTTGCGAAAAAAGGCAGCGCAACTCAAGGCGGCCGGCTTACATCGCCTCACCATTAGCTTAGATGGTTTAAATGATGCCATCTTTAAAAAAATGAATGACGTCGATTTTCCAGTGGGTGATGTACTGGATGGCATTACTGCGGCTCAAGAAGCAGGCTTTGAGTCGATTAAAGTCAATATGGTGGTGAAAAAAGGCACGAATGATCAGGAGATCATGGCGATGGCGAGTCACTTTCGAAACACTGGCGTCACCTTGCGCTTCATCGAGTTTATGGATGTCGGCAGTTCAAATGGTTGGGATATGAAAGAAGTCCTGCCATCCAAAGAAGTGATTGAGCGCATTCACGCGCTGTATCCACTAGAACCAATCGAGGCCAACTATGCTGGTGAAGTTGCACAGCGCTGGCGCTACCTCGATGGCGCCGGTGAAATCGGTGTTATTTCCAGTGTGACCCAAACCTTTTGCCATGAGTGCAGTCGCGCCCGCATCTCGACGGACGGTCAACTCTACCTCTGCTTATTTGCCAGTCAAGGTTATGACTTCAAGACGATGTTGCGTTCTGGCTGCGGCGATTTAGAGATCGCCAATGCCATCATGGGCACTTGGTCTGTGCGCAACGATAACTACTCTGAAATCCGTGGCCAAGCGACTGCAGAGCTTGGGCGCTCGGCACACAAAGTAGAGATGTCCTACATTGGTGGTTAATGACTGCGCATGCTGAGATTACCGGCCTGATTTTGGCGGGCGGTCGCGCCCAGCGAATGGGTGGGATCGACAAAGGTTTAGTCTCTTTCATGGGAAAGCCATTGATAGAGCATGCCATTACCAGGTTAAGCCCTCAAGTCAAAACTATCCTTATTAATGCTAATCGCAACCACGATCGCTATGCGCAATATGGTCATGCTGTTATAGCTGATCATCACCCTGATTTCGCGGGCCCACTTGCTGGCTTTGCAGCTGGCCTCGAGCACTGCAAAACCGAATACCTTCTCTCCGTACCCTGCGACTCACCGGTCTTTCCTCTGAATTTAAGTGAGCAACTACTGGAGGAGATGATCTCCACGCAATCCGATCTCGTATATGCCTCCAGTATAGATTCAAGGGGTACAACTTGGACGCAGCCGGTTTTTTGCCTCATGCGCCGCAGCGTTCAGCAATCCCTTCAAGAATTTTTAGATCAAGGCGGGCGCAAAATTGATCGCTGGTTCGAAGCCCTGCCCTCGAGCACCGTTGTCTTTGCCGATGAAGCGGCTTTTGCCAATACCAATACGCCAGAAGAATTGCAGGCCTTAGAGCAAGTCTTGCACGCTTCAAACTAAATTCTATTTTAGGATCGTCCACGATGAGCTCCTCACCCCTCTCGCCCAATGCTCCGCACTTACTCAGCACTGGGCTTACGGTAGAAGAAACCCGCGCGGCCATTTCTGATCTGGTAGATCAATTACTCCGCACAGGTGTAGTTGCTGAGACCGAATCGGTTTTACTCGACCAAGGTCTCAATCGCGTTTTGGCGAGTGATGTGTTATCGCCGATTGACGTTCCCGCTGCTGACAATTCAGCGATGGATGGCTTTGCCTTTCGGGGAGTAGAGCTCGGTAATGGCCCCCTCACTCAATTGATGGTTGTGGGCACCGTTTTTGCAGGCACCCCGTTTACCTGTTCGCTCGCAGCAGGTCAATGCCTCAAGATCATGACGGGGGCATTGATGCCTAGTCAATGCGATACCGTCATACCGCAGGAAATGACGCAAAAACTTCCCCTTGCCGCCGACGGTATTGAGCGCATTCAATTTGAATCGAGTGCAGTGTCGACTGGGGAGAATCGCCGCCTGCGCGGAGAAGATTTGGCACAAGGCTCTGTGGCCATTGCAGCGGGACGCATGCTACGGCCGTCGGATTTAGGCTTGGCTGCATCACTCGGCATTAATACGCTGACAGTAAAACGCAAATTACGGGTAGCTATCCTCTCGTCGGGCAATGAGTTGCGTCCCTTGGGAGCAACCCTAGACTCAGGCAGTATCTATGACAGCAATCGCTATAGCCTGATGGGGCTGCTCAATCGCCTAGGCCTGGATGTGCTCGATTGTGGAATCATTGAGGATGATCCACTGGCATTAAAGACCGCCTTTTCGCAGGCGGCATTAACAGCAGATGTGATTATTTCCTCGGGAGGAGTCTCGGTTGGTGAGGCTGACTTCACCAAACAGGTCATGCAGGAATTAGGGGATGTGGGCTTTTGGAAGATTGCCATGCGCCCCGGACGGCCAATGGCCTTTGGCATATTGAAGCCCGTTCCCAATCAAAATCCCTCGCGCAACACTTTATTTTTTGGCTTGCCAGGCAACCCCGTGGCAGTCATGGTGACCTTCTATCAATTTGTTCAATCGGCGCTCTTGCAGCTCAGTGGCGCAACACAACTTAGGCCGCCACTGACTCAGGCCATTGCATCGGCAGCGATTCGTAAAAAGCCCGGTAGAACCGAATACCAACGCGGCATTTTAGAAATTGGCCCGGATGGCAAGACGCAGGTTCGGGTCACCGGAAGCCAAGGTGCGGGCATCTTGCGCTCGATGAGTGAGGCCAACTGCTTCATTGTTTTGGGCCACGAGCAAGGCAATATTGCGGCAGGCGACCTAGTAAATGTGGTGCTTTTTGAGGGACTGCTTTAAGATTGCAGCAATTATGAAATTCACAAAAAAAGAAATTGTCTATTTAGACCCCCTGCATACCGCCAAAACCTTGGTTTTGGTTTACCTTTGCTTCTCAGTTCCGATCGTTTTATTGGCTTTGTTTGTGGCATTCGTGCGCGACGGGTCGATTCCAGGATTTACCGTCGTATCGGCCTTAATTCTGAATGCCCTACTCGGCTTTGGCTTGCTATGGATTGCATGCAAAGTCTACAACTGGGTAGCCGATAAGTTCGGCGGCATTGAGCTCGCCCTGCGTGAGTTACCTGACGAAATCGAAACCGATTAAGTTGGCTTTGCTACGGCGCCACTACGAAAAGCGCTGTTTTACTTCGCAAACACCTCTGCATTAATCAAGCTTGGTGG
>JAIXPY010000125.1 GCA_027486025.1 Burkholderiaceae bacterium | reverse complement strand
GGCGTGACGTAATGCGAGCTGGGGTAAACCGTAAAGCGCGGAATTTTTTGTTTGATGCGGCCCGTGAGGGGATCAAAAAATTGCAGGCTTTCAATCACATCATCGAATAACTCAACCCGAACTGCGAGCTCATTGTGTTCGGCAGGAAAAATATCGATGGTGTCGCCGCGCACGCGAAATACACCCCGCTGAAAGTCCATTTCATTGCGGTCATATTGCATCGCAATTAAGCGGGTCACGATCTCGCGCTGGCTCATCTTGTCGCCAGGTCGCAAAGTCATCACCATGCTGTGGTAATCGCCTGGATTACCGATGCCGTAAATCGCCGAGACCGATGCCACAATCACCACATCACGGCGCTCCAATAAACTCTTGGTGGCGGACAAACGCATCTGCTCGATGTGTTCATTGATGGCCGAATCCTTTTCAATAAAAAGATCGCGATGGGGCACATAAGCTTCGGGCTGGTAATAGTCGTAATAGCTCACGAAATATTCGACCGCATTACGCGGAAAAAACTCCCTGAATTCACTATAGAGTTGTGCCGCTAAGGTCTTATTTGGAGCAAATACGATGGCAGGCCGACCCATGCGGGCAATCACATTGGCCATGGTGAAGGTTTTGCCGGATCCCGTCACGCCCAAGAGGGTCTGAAAAGATAAGCCATCCTCAATTCCGGCAACCAAGAGATCAATCGCTTGGGGCTGATCCCCCGCCGGAGGAAAGGGCTGATACAGCTCAAATGGCGAGTCCGGAAAACGCACAAACTTAGCCGGATCCAGGCCTTCTGGCGCGCTGCTTAGCGGCAGATCTACCTCAGGGCTAGCAGCTATGGGTTTGGGGCTTGATTTCGGGGACTTTGGGGGCATCTCGGCTATCATTTCATCTGCAAACAATTTCACAGAGAATTTCACATAAACGTTGATTTTGCCGTTTTTATCTAAAGATAGTCAGCCATTCCTCAAAAAATCACCCATTCTTTGCGATCACGCCTTCTTTTCAACCACTTACAGACGCCCACGACCCCATGAACCTGTTTTCCTCCGTACAACTTGCCCCCAAAGACCCTATTTTTGGCCTGACCGAAGCGTATGTGGCTGATCAAAACCCAGAAAAGGTGAATTTAGGTGTTGGCGTTTATTACACCGATGAGGGCAAGGTGCCCTTACTTAAGGCGGTGATTGAGGCTGAAAAAGAAATCGTTGGCAAACAATCGCCCCGTAGCTACATCCCGATTGAGGGTCCAAGCCCCTACAACATGGGCGTCCAAAAACTCCTCTTCGGCGAAGACTCCCCATTAATCAAAGATGGTCGGGTTGTCACTGCGGAGTGTCTGGGTGGTACCGGCGCCCTGCGTGTTGGCGGCGACTTTGTACGGCGCATTGAACCAAACGTACCGGCAGCTATTAGCAATCCCAGCTGGGAAAACCACCGCGGCGTTTTCGAGGCCGCTGGTTATGAGGTACTTGAGTACGCCTACTTTGACAGCAAAACACGCGGCGTGGATTTTGCTGGAATGGTCAAGTCCCTCGAGTCTTTTCCAAAACGCACCTTAGTTGTGCTGCATGTGTGCTGCCATAACCCTACTGGTGCAGACCTCAATAAAGAACAATGGCTCAAGGTGATTGAGATTTGCCGTGAGCGGGACCTGATTCCATTTTTAGACATGGCCTACCAAGGTTTTGCGCAAGGCATTGAAGAGGATGGACTGGCCGCACGCCTATTTGCAGAATCCGGCATGTCCTTTTTTGTATCCAGCTCTTTTTCAAAATCCTTCTCGCTGTATGGCGAGCGTGTAGGTGCCCTGTCCATCGTCACCCAAAACCGAGATGAGTCCGCTCGCGTGCTCTCGCAACTCAAGCGTGTCATTCGCACGAATTACTCCAACCCACCAACCCATGGCGGCGCAATTGTGGCAGCTGTGCTCAACAGCCCCAAGCTACGTCAGCAGTGGGAAGATGAGCTCGCACACATGCGTGATCGCATTAAGACCATGCGCCATGAGCTGGTTGTGCGCTTGGCGGCTAACGGCGCAAAACAGGATTTTGGTTTTATCGAGTCGCAACGCGGCATGTTCTCCTATTCGGGCCTCACCGCAGAACAAGTGGCGCGCCTGCAAAAGGAAGACAGCATTTTTGCCCTGTCCACGGGTCGTATTTGCGTTGCAGCCCTCAATACTAAGAATATTGATCGCGTGGCTAAGGCAATTGCCCGCGTCTTAGCGTAAAGGCGGTTACACTGGATTTCTAGGAGGCGTCATGCTATATCAACTGTACGAGTTCCAAAAAGCATTGCTTCAGCCATTGAGCTCGTGGGCACAAACAGCATCTGAGACATTTGTTAACGCATCCAATCCATTATCAAAAATGCCTGGGGCGGAACGCATTGCCGCAAGCTATGAATTACTCCACCGACTCGGAAAAGAGTATAAAAAACCGGAATTTGGAATTCGTGCTGTAAAGGCGCATGGACGCGACGTTGCAATCCACGAAATCACCACGCTCGAAAAACCATTCTGTAATTTGATACGCTTTAAGCGCTTCTCGGATGATCTCGAAGTCATCAAGAAACTGAAAGAAGATCCAGTGGTGTTGGTGGTTGCTCCCTTATCAGGTCACCACTCCACTTTGTTACGCGACACCGTACGCACCCTGCTACAAGACCACAAGGTCTACATCACGGATTGGCTCGATGCACGCACCGTACCTGCCGACAAAGGTGAATTCGGGCTTGATGACTACGTTCACTACATTCAAGAATTCATCCGCACCATCGGACCAAAAAATTTGCATGTGATCTCTGTTTGCCAGCCAACGGTACCTACCTTAGGCGCCATTTCCCTCATGGCATCCAATGGCGAAGAAACTCCCGCCTCCATGATCATGATGGGAGGCCCAATTGATGCCCGCAAATCACCCACCGCAGTTAACTCCTTGGCCGATAAAAAATCATACGAGTGGTTTGAAAGCCACGTAATTTATGAAGTACCTCAGCCTCATGCTGGAGCTGGGCGCAAGGTCTACCCTGGGTTTTTACAGCACACCGGCTTTATTGCCATGAACCCCCAGAACCACATGCAGTCGCATTGGGATTATTTCCAAAACTTGGTGCGCGGTGATGAGCTGGATGCAAAAGCACACATTCGCTTTTACGATGAGTACAACGCGGTTTTGGATATGGATGCCAAATACTACTTGGACACCATCAAAACCGTGTTTCAAGAACATACCCTACCCAGCGGTACCTGGAAAGTTTCTGGCAAATTAGTCAAACCCCATGATATTACTGATGTAGCGCTGCTGACCATCGAGGGTGAGCTTGATGATATTTCCGGAAGTGGCCAAACCCGCGCGGCACATAAATTGTGTAAAGGCATCCCTGGTGAGCGTAAGGATCATTACGAAGTCCTTGGAGCCGGTCACTACGGTATTTTTTCAGGCCGACGCTGGCGCGAAAAGGTGTACCCCCGCATTAAAGACTTTATTCGTGAGCACGAGCAAACTGCCAAAGCATCAAAAAAGAAGGTAGCCAAAGCAGCGCTCGCGAGTGACTAAGTTCGCAGTGCGTTCTGATTGCTGATAAACACCGCATGAATCCAGTTGAACTCTGCAATCAACTCGATGGTGTATTGCCTCAAACCCAATGCACGAAGTGCGGTTATCCCGACTGCCGATCCTATGCAGCGGCAATGGCCGATGAGGGGGCTCTACCGAACCGCTGCCCTCCAGGAGGCGCAGAAGGAATAAAGCGACTAAGCTCTATCTTGATGGCATCTGGACGGCAACTGCCACCCCATCTTCAACTGGATCCCGAGTGCGGCATTGAGCGGCCACGGCCAGTAGCCCTGATTGACCCCAAAACCTGTATTGGCTGCACTCTCTGCATCCAAGCCTGCCCGGTAGATGCGATTGTGGGCGCATCAAAGCAGATGCACGTGGTGCTAACGGAGTGGTGTACGGGTTGTGATCTCTGCGTGCCGCCCTGCCCGGTTGATTGCATCAGTATGGTTTCGGTGACAGAAAATCGGACTGGCTGGGATGCATGGACAACTGAGCAGGCGACACTATCTCGGGCACGCTACCACGGGCGTGAAGATCGCCTAGAGCGCGAGGAGCGCGATAACAATCTACGCCTATCCAAAAAAGCCGAAGCCAAGTTAAAGGCGCTTAACGAGATCGACGGCACTGCAAGCCAATCGGTAGCCCAAGAGACCGAGCGTAAACGGGCAATCATTGCAGCGGCGATTGAGCGCGCAAAGTTAGCTGGAGAAAAAAACAGTACAAAATGAATCTCGAACAGCGCACTGCTTTTTTTGCCCAACTGAAAGCAAACAATCCCAATCCAGAGACCGAGCTAGAGTACAGCTCACCCTTTGAATTACTGGTTGCGGTCTTGCTCTCGGCGCAGGCGACCGACATATCCGTTAATAAAGGAACGCGTGAGTTATTCAAGATAGCCAACACACCTGCCGCCTTACTGGCTTTAGGTGAAGATGGTGTTCGGCCCTTCATCGAGCACATCGGCCTCTTTCGAACCAAAGGCAAGCACTTACAAGAAACCTGTCGCCTCTTGCTAGAGCGGCATGGTGGCGAAGTCCCTCGCACCCGCGAAGCACTCGAAGCCCTGCCAGGAGTCGGTCGCAAAACAGCCAACGTTATTTTAAATACGGCGTTTGGTGAGCCCACCATGGCGGTCGATACCCATATCTTCAGGGTATCCAACCGCACCGGTCTTGCTCCTGGAAAAGATGTGCTGAAAGTCGAACACCAGCTACTCAGACGCATTCCAAAAGAATATCTGCTAGATGCGCATCACTGGCTTATTTTGCATGGGCGTTATGTTTGTAAGGCACGTTCGCCCGAATGTACCCAATGCATTGTTGAACCACTTTGCGGCTACCGTCAAAAAACCGGAAGAGGACAAATTCGTGGCGCTGTTTAATCCAAGCCGAGAGGAAGTTCGGCGTTTCTTTTGCGATACCTGGCAGAAGAAGCAAGCCAATGCCATTTTGACACCGCTTGAAACCTTGGCTGGCCAGTGGATGGAGCAGCACCCTGAATACCACGCCTTGCTGGGCGATAGTGAAGCTGCACTCGGCCAAGACTACACTCCAGAGCGCGGCGAAACGAATCCCTTCCTCCATCTGTCGATGCACCTATCGATTAGCGAGCAAATTTCAATCGATCAACCGCCGGGCATTCGACAGGTCGCCACTCTTCTTGCGCAGCGACTGGATTCTGAGCACGAAGCGCAGCACCGTATCATGGAGTGCCTAGGTCAGGTCTTATGGGAATCCCAGCGGGATGGTGGGCAACTGAGTCCTGAAAAATATCTGCTGGCTTTAAAGCAGCTCATTTAGCTTAGGAGAGCGTTGCAATCGCGGCGCGAATAGCCTGGGGCAACTCTAATGACTGCTGTCGGCGAATTTTCAAGGTGGCATCCGACGTATCTTGCAAGCGATTGGACCAAGCCGACCCTGGAAAAAATGCATCATCCTCAAAGCGCGGAATCACATGCCAGTGGATGTGGGGAACTTGATTGCCGAGCGCTGCTAGATTGATTTTGTTTGGATGCATGACTGAACGTACTGCACCCTCAACCGCAAACACCAAGTGCATTAATAGGTCACGCTCGCCATAGCTGAGTTGGGTCATCTCGGCGACATGCCGATTCCAGATCACGCGGCAAAAGCCCGGCAAATCCGGATCATCCACCAAGACGACGCGGCAATCATCGCCACGCCAAATTAGCGTGCCGCCGTCTTCTGAACATAAAACGCAATTGACCATGGCGCCAATGTATACGAAAACAGCGCCAAAGTCACCCTTCTGGGGCAAACTTGGCGCTGCAATACTATTGCAACTCGTGTGCTGCGACTGCTTAGTGGAACTGCTCTTCTTCGGTTGAGCCAGTCAATGCCGTTACCGAAGACTTGCCACCCTGAATCACAGTAGTGATGTCATCAAAGTAACCTGTACCTACTTCTTGCTGATGCGAGACAAAGGTATAACCGCGATCGCGGGCTGCAAACTCGGGTTCTTGAACCTTCTCGACATAAGCCGTCATGCCGCGCTTGGAGTAGTCTTGCGCCAAGTCGAACATGTTGTACCACATCGAATGAATGCCAGCCAGGGTAATAAATTGATACTTGTAACCCATCGCACCCAGCTCGCGCTGGAATTTAGCAATCGTTGCATCGTCGAGGTTTTTCTTCCAATTGAACGATGGCGAGCAGTTGTATGCCAACATCTTGCCGGGGAACTTGGCGCGAATCGCTTCCGCAAACTTACGCGCAAAATCCAAGTCTGGCGTACCCGTCTCACACCACACCATGTCAGCGTAAGCAGCGTAAGCTAGGCCGCGCGAGATCGCTTGATCCAAGCCCTTGCGCGTTTTATAGAATCCTTCTGGTGTACGTTCACCCGTCAAGAATGGCTTGTCGTTTTCGTCATAGTCGGATGTCAACAAATCGGCTGCCTCAGCATCGGTGCGCGCCAAAATAATCGTAGGTACACCCATCACATCTGCTGCTAAACGCGCTGATACCAATTTCTGTACTGACTCGGTAGTAGGCAAGAGAACCTTACCGCCCAAGTGGCCGCATTTTTTTACGGACGACAGCTGGTCTTCAAAGTGAACGCCAGCAGCGCCTTGCTTAATTAATGCCTTACTCAGTTCATAGGCATTTAATACGCCGCCAAAGCCGGCTTCCGCATCGGCAACGATGGGTGCGTAGTAATCAATGTAGTCCTTGTCGCCTGGATTAATGCCTTTTGCCCACTGGATTTGGTCCGCGCGCTCAAATGAATTATTGATGCGCTCCACCATCTTCGGTACGGAGTCAACGGGATACAAGGATTGATCGGGATACATCGCTGCATAGGAATTGCCATCAGCAGCAACCTGCCAACCCGATAAGTAAATTGCCTTGATGCCTGCCTTGACCTGTTGCATGGCTTGCCCGCCAGTGAGCGCGCCCAAACAATTGACGTAGGCTTCGTTATTAACTTGATTCCACAACTTCTCTGCGCCAGCCTTCGCTAAGGAATACTCAATCCGCAGTGAACCGCGCAAACGCACGACGTCATCTGCGGTATAGCCACGCTTGATACCTTGCCAGCGTGGATTGGTGTCCCAGTCTTTCTGAATCTTTGCTGCTTCTTCTTTGCGCTTGTCCATATTGCTCTCCTTAGATATAAAACAATTGACTAAAAAACGTTGCACTGGACTGGGTCACCTGAACTCAAAGCCGTGACTAAGTCTTATGTCTTATATAAGAGTATAGGGAGATTTACAGCGGAGACAATAGCAATTAAGTTCCGTAATAAATAAATAAATCATATTAAATTCAATTACTTAAGATTTATTTATTGCAATATGAAATGATCTGCCACAGCTTGAAAGCCTGAGGAACGCGATCTATAGGGACTAATTTTGCCTATGAAAACAGCTTTTCGTATTGTGAAAAGCGAGGTGCTACTGGGTTTTTAGCATCGCCGCATTGGCATTCGAAGCCACGACTTTGACCGCAGTCAGAATCAATAGTAGCTGCAAAAAGGCAATGCCTAGGAAGAGTGAATTAGGCTTTCCGGCATCAAGCAAGATTCCAAATAGCAAGGGGCCCACAGCTGCCCCAAGATCAATACCGGAGTAAACAATGCCATACACACTGCCCGATACCCCTTGCGGGGTTGCAGAACGAATCATCATATCGCGCGATGGCGCTGCGATGCCAAGGCCGCAGCCAATCATAAAAAAGAGTCCCGGAACCAAAGCAGCCGTGACCAGCTCTGCACCAATCAAAAGGCCAATGACAGCGCACGTAAACAAGCAAGTGCCGACGATGCGATCGGGCATTTTGAGCTTGGCTGCCATGATGCCGCCTACAATCATGCCTGCCGCACTTCCCAAAGCCATCAAGGTAATCGAAAAATTACCTGCAGTGACTGGAATGCCATAGAGTTGGTTCAGCGCACTCGGCGCAAAAGACTGAATGCCTGCCATGGCAATCATGCTGAAGAAAAAGAAGAGCCAGCATAACCAAACCGAAGTTAACTTCAAAAAGGCAAATGCACTTTGTGGCGCGCGCCCAGGGTTCGCCTCCTCTGCCGCTTTGATGGCGCTGGCGCGGCGATGCTGCGCATCGTCGATTAAGTCACTTCGATTAAACCAAAGTACTAATAAGATCAGAGTCTCTAAGACCGCTGCGCACAGCAGTGCGATGCGCCAATCCGCAAGCGCGGCTATTCCGGCCATAAAGACTGGAGCGACGGCCCAACCCAGATAACCCGTCACGCCGTGCGCCGAATAGGCATAGGGCAAACGCGGTACAGATACCTTGTGATTAATTAAGGTGTAATCCACGGGATGAAAGACGCCATTGCCACAGCCTGCAATCACCGCACCTAGCATCAACAGGGCATAACCATTACTTTGCGAGAGCACGATTGCGGAGAGGGCTAATAGACCAACGCCAACGAAGAGGACTGGCCGAGCCCCTATGCGGTCAACTAAAAAACCAGAGGCCGCCTGCACAATGCAAGAGACTACAAAGAAAACGGACATTAGCAGACCGAGCTCCGCGTAGCTGAGGGCGAACTCTGCCTTCAGCCACGGAAAGAGTGGCGGCAAAATCAGGTGAAAGAAATGCGAGCTGCCGTGTGCCAAGCTCAACAAACTAATCACTCGGACATCACTGGCGCGCGCACTAGCATGCGTCACAGTCATGTACCGAGTTTACTCGTTCTAGAGCCCTGCCGGAATGGCTTTAATGCACTAAGCGAGTAAAGCCGAAATCGCCATCCTTATTAATGTCCACCGGCACAACATCATTGGGGCCAAATTTCCCCTCCAAAATCATCTTAGAAACGGGATTTTCGATGTACTGCTGTATCGCCCGCTTGAGCGGCCTTGCCCCAAATACCGGGTCAAAACCCACTTCGGCAATTTTGTTCAGTGCAGCATCGCTCACTTCCAGCTGCATATCCACCTTAGCTAAACGCGCCGCCAGGTTTTTCAGCAGAATCGATGCAATCGATGCAATATTCGCTTTATCGAGGCCATGGAATACCACAATCTCATCAACGCGGTTTAAAAACTCCGGACGGAAGTGGGTCTTGAGTTCACCGAAAACCGCCTCCTTAATCTCGGCTTGATTTTTATCCGTCATCGATTGAATCAGGTGTGAACCAATATTACTGGTCATCACAATCACCGTATTTTTAAAATCGACTGTACGTCCTTGACCATCAGTCAAGCGGCCATCATCCAGCACTTGCAGCAGGACATTAAACACATCTGGATGGGCTTTTTCGATTTCATCAAACAGAATCACACTATAGGGTTTGCGGCGCACTTGCTCGGTAAGGTAGCCACCCTCTTCGTAACCCACATACCCTGGCGGCGCCCCGATCAAACGGGCAACGCTGTGCTTTTCCATAAACTCACTCATATCGATCCGAATTAATCGATCATCGCTATCAAACAGGAATGCAGCAAGGGCTTTACATAATTCCGTCTTACCAACACCCGTAGGGCCCAGGAACATAAAGGAGCCATAGGGTTTGTTTTCTTCAGAGAGTCCAGCGCGTGAACGGCGGATTGCATCGGATACCGCCCGAATGGCTTCCTCTTGACCCACCACACGCTGATGCAAGTGGTCTTCCATTTTTAAGAGCTTGTCGCGCTCACCTTGCATCATTTTCGAGACAGGAATACCAGTTGCACGTGAAACAACTTCTGCAATCTCTTCTGCGCCCACTTGGGTGCGAAGTAACTTGTTTTTAGTAGCGCCCGCTTTGCCATCCTTCGCTTCAGCAGCAGCGGCCGATTTAAGTTTTTGCTCCAGCTCAGGCAATTTGCCGTACTGCAACTCAGCAACCTGCTCGAGCTTACCGTCACGTTGCAACTTGACAATTTCAGCCTTCACTTTTTCAATCTCTTCTTTGAGATGGGCGGCTCCCAAGGCGGCGCCCTTCTCTGTCTTCCAAATTTCTTCGAGATCGGCGTACTCGGCACCCAAGCGCTTGATTTCATCTTCGATTAATTGCAAGCGCTTTTTAGAGGCATCGTCTTTTTCTTTCTTAACTGCCTCACGCTCGATTTTGAGCTGAATCAATCGGCGATCGAGTTTATCCATGACCTCTGGTTTGGAGTCAAGTTCCATCTTGATACGCGCACCGGCCTCATCGATCAGATCAATCGCTTTATCTGGCAAGAATCGGTCAGTAATGTAGCGATGCGATAACTCGGCAGCCGCCACAATCGCTGGGTCAGTTATCTCAATGCCATGGTGTAACTCATAGCGCTCCTGTAAGCCACGTAAGATCGCAATGGTCGCCTCGACACTGGGCTCGTCGACCATGACCTTCTGAAAGCGGCGCTCCAAAGCAGCATCTTTTTCAATGTACTTGCGGTATTCCTCAAGGGTGGTGGCGCCAATGCAATGCAGTTCACCGCGCGCTAAGGCGGGCTTGAGCATATTGCCGGCATCCATGGCACCTTCGCCCTTACCGGCACCAACCATGGTGTGGATTTCATCGATAAAGACAATCGTTTGGCCTTCATCTTTGGCGACATCACTTAAGACTGATTTCAGGCGTTCCTCGAATTCACCGCGGTACTTTGCGCCGGCCAATAGCAAGGCCATATCCAATACCAGTACGCGCTTATTCTTGAGGGTCTCTGGCACTTCGCCATTAACAATGCGCTGCGCTAAGCCTTCGACAATTGCCGTCTTACCGACGCCAGGCTCTCCAATCAACACAGGGTTATTTTTGCCACGCCGCTGCAATATCTGAATGGTGCGGCGAATTTCGTCATCGCGACCAATCACCGGATCCAGCTTGCCCATGCGGGCACGCTCGGTCAAATCAAGAGTGTATTTTTTTAGGGCCTCTCGCTGGCCTTCAGCATCGGCACTATTCACCGACTCCCCGCCGCGCACCAAATCAATGGCTGCCTCGAGTGCTTTGCGGGTGAGACCACATTCTCTCGCCAACTTACCAAGCTCACCTTTGTCGTCTGCAACGACGAGTAAAAACAGCTCGCCCGCAATAAATTGATCGCCCCGCTTATTGGCCTCTTTTTCAGTCAAATTCAGCCAATTCGCCAGATCACGTCCAACCTGAACTTCGCCGCTCCCCTGCACCTCTGGCAGCGCCGCAATCATCTTCTCCGCACCTTTTTCAAGGCTCGCTACATTGACTCCAGCACGCGTCAATAGACTGCGTACGCCGCTATCTTGTTGTTTGAGCATCGCCAGCAATAAATGGGCTGGCTCAATGTACTGGTTGTCTTTGCCTACGGCCAAGCTTTGGGCATCGCTCAAGGCCTCTTGAAACTTCGTCGTTAATTTATCGATTCTCATGTTGCGTCCTGTTGAATGGGATTGTGCCAAGCCGAATTGCAATAGGCGTTCGATATGGCTTTCTTCATTAGAATATTAGGGCAATATCCCCAATTTCAAGCGTTTTTGAATGGATAAATCCAATTTGGCCTGGCTTGTTTACCTCTTAGAGTGCGCTGACGGCAGCTTATATGCTGGAATTACCAATCGGCTAGAACACCGCCTTAATGCCCACAATACGGGTGTAGGGGCGCGCTATACCCGCTCTAGGCTCCCTGTCACCCTGCTAGCCACCCAAGAGCATCCCGACCGATCAGAAGCATCCAAAGCAGAAATGAGACTAAAACGCCTACCCCGGGCTAAGAAGCGGGCTTTTTTTGATTCCAGCGCGCAGCGGCTGCATCATCGGTAACGCGGGCATCGACCCAACGTCCACCCTCGGGCGTATCTTCTTTCTTCCAAAATGGCGCTGCAGTTTTGAGGTAGTCCATGATGAACTCGCAGGCTAAAAAGGATTCACCGCGGTGTGCACTGGTCACTGCCACCAAGACAATTTGATCTGCGGGCATCAAGGATCCAATGCGGTGAATCACGAGCGCATCCCGAATATCCCAGCGCGCTTTTGCTTGATTAACAATATCTTCTAGGGCTTTTTCAGTCATACCTGGATAGTGTTCGAGGGTCATGGCATTTACCGTACTGCCCTCGTTCATATCCCGCACAGTACCTACAAACGAGGTAATCGCACCAACCTGCAGATCGCCATGGCGCAGGTTTGCAATCTCAGTCGTAAGATCAAAGTCCGCCTGCTGAATACGTATGGCCATCTAGCCTCCCGTAACCGGCGGAAAGAATGCCACTTCAGCGCCATCCACTAATTCGGTCGATGGATTAACCATCTGGTGATTGAGAGCGCAGCGTAATACCTTGCCCTCACCCAAGACTTCAGACCAAATGCCACCGCGCAATCGCAGATGGGCGCGTAAATCATCCATCGTACGAACGGAGATGGGCAATTCAATTACCTCTTGCTCTAATCCGAGGCTTTCCCGTATCGAGGCAAAGTAGCGCAGCTGTAGTTTCATGGCTAAATCGTAATCCGATTATTTGAGAAGTGCATCAAATGGGATGTACTTTACTAAATCACCGACTTTAATTGGCTGGTTTGGCGGGCAATCTACTAGACCATCGCCCCAAGAGGCGCTCGTGAGTACACCGGAGCTCTGATTGGGAAATAAATCCAGGCCGCCATTGTTATTGAGTTTGACGCGCAAGAACTCATTGCGACGATCGGCCTTAAGCCAATCAAAGTCTGCGCGCATCAAATACGATTGGGTTTGATTTGCTTCGCGACCCTGCAGCTTCAGAATGAATGGCCTTACGAATAAGAGGAATGTTACAAAGCTCGAAACGGGGTTACCAGGCAAGCCGATGAACCAAGCCTCGCCATCGTTTGCTTGCTCCGATTTACGAACCGCACCAAATGCTAAAGGCTTACCGGGCTTAATCGCAATCTGCCAGAGATCCAATCTTCCTTCAGCAGTCACGGCCGGCTTGATATGGTCTTCTTCGCCAACCGATACTCCGCCAGAGGTAATGATCAAATCGTGATCTTGGCTTGCTTGACGCAAAGCAGCGCGCGTCGCATCAAGCCGATCGGGCACGATACCTAAATCCGTCGCATCGCAACCCAAAGCTTTAATGCAGGCCAGCAAGGTATCGCGATTCGAGTTGTAGATACCACCCGGCTTTAATGGCTCCCCTGGAAGCGATAGCTCATCCCCAGTGAAGAACGCTGCAACCTTAACTCTGCGCTTCACGTTTAGGTGGGTTAAGCCGGCAGAGGCGGCGACACCAAGCTCCTGTGGCCGCAAGAAAGTGCCCGCAGTGAGCGCTGTTTTACCAGCTGTTAAATCTTCGCCCCGGCGACGAATCCACTGGCCAAATGCAGGCGCAATATTGACTTGCACTTGATCAGTCGAACCTTCAAGATTAGAGCAATCCTCTTGCATGACTACGGCATCTGCACCTGGAGGAACCGGAGCGCCTGTAAAAATACGAGCGGCAGTACCTGCTTGGAGTTCTGTGCCAACTGAACCCGCGGGAATACGTTGCGCAATTTTTAAGACGCTTCCAGGATTTTGAGTATCAGCAGTACGGACGGCATAACCATCCATCGAGGTATTGTCTAAGGGCGGCACATCAACTAGGCTATTTACGCTTTCAGCAAGAACACGGCCTAAAGTAGCCTGCATTGGAACGCTTTCAATCTCAGCAACTGGCTTTGCATGCGAAAGTAAATGGTCTAAGGCCTGCTGTGCAGTCAACATCGGCGGCTTTGTCATGACAGACTTAGGAGACGTGCCGGACAATAAAATGTTTCACCACCGTAACGTCCGCCGGAATGTATTCAACCCGCTGGGGAAGTGATTTGATGTCTTTAAATGCCGGCGGGCACTCGGCAGGGCGACCCAGAGCCTCTTCGATCGTCTCTTCAAACTTAATCGGCAAGGCGGTCTCCAGCACTAGCATCGGAACATCCTTTTGCAAATACTCACGCGCTACTTTGACGCCGTCTGCAGTATGGGTATCAATCATCACACCGTACTTGCCATCAACATCCCGAATGGTCTTCAAGCGATCGTCATGCGTGCTTCGGCCCGAGGCAAAACCAAACTGCTGAATCGTGGCGTAGGCGGGATCATTCGATAAATCAAAGCCGCCATTTTCTTCAACTTGCTTAAAGAGAGCGGCTGTACGCTTGCCATCTTGCGAAAGCAAATCAAAAACAAAGCGCTCAAAATTACTGGCTTTGGAAATATCCATCGATGGACTCGAGGTGTGCAAGGTCTCAGCAGACTTGCGCGCACGATACACGCCTGTTCGGAAAAACTCATCGAGCACATCGTTTTCATTGGTGGCCACCACTAAGCGCTCGATCGGCAAGCCCATCATGCGGGCAATGTGCCCCGCACAAACATTGCCGAAGTTGCCCGAGGGTACGGTGAACGATACTTTTTCAGAACTGGATTGCGTCGCCAGCAAATAACCCTGGAAGTAGTACACCACTTGCGCAAGAACGCGCCCCCAGTTAATCGAATTGACTGTGCCAATCTGATATTTGGCCTTGTATTCCAAATCGTTACTGACGGCCTTGACAATATCTTGGCAGTCGTCAAAGACGCCATCTACCGCGAGATTAAAAATATTCGGGTCTTGCAAGGAATACATTTGCGCCGACTGAAAGGCGCTCATCTTCCCCTTGGGGGAAAGCATAAACACACGGACACCTGCTTTACCGCGCATGGCATATTCAGCGGCGCTACCCGTATCACCGGAAGTGGCGCCCAAGATATTGAGATGTTGGCCTGCACGTTGCAATGCATATTCGAACAAATTACCCAGCAACTGCATGGCCATGTCTTTAAATGCCAAGGTAGGGCCATTGGATAAGCTCAACAGGCCAATGTGCGTACCGCCCTCTTCGCCCAGCCAGTGAAGCGGCGTAATATCACTCGCTTTGTCTTCAGGGCGACCATTGCTATAAACGGCGGCAGTATAGGTTTTACGCAATAGTGTGCGCAAATCGCCCTCTGGAATATCAGGGCAATACAAGCTCAAGACTTCAAACGCCAAATCAGCGTAAGAAAGGCCTCGCCACGAATCCAATTGGGCTGGAGTTACCTTCGGGTATTGTACTGGCAGATACAGGCCGCCATCCGGAGCGAGGCCACCCAGGAGAATTTCTAAGAATGATTGCTCTGGGCTGTTGCCGCGGGTCGACTGATAACGCATGGTGATTTAGGATAAATTTTCGAGGCGAATTTTAACGATCTCACCAACGACAGTTTTTAGATCTTGCATATCGGCGATCGCAGCCAACATATTCTTTTCCTTGGTTTCGTGTGTCAGCATGACAAGGTCAGTTTGACTTTCGCCTTCATTTGCCTCTTTTTGCAAGAGTGCGTCGATCGAAACGCCATGGGATGCCAGTATTTTCGTAATGTCTGCCAATACGCCAGCTTGATCCGCAACGCGCAAGCGTAAGTAGTAACTAGTGGTAATTTCACCAATAGGCAGAACGACGGTATCGCGCACGGCATCCGGTTGGAAGGCCAAATGCGGTACCCGGTTTTCAGGATCAGCCGTCATTAAACGGGTGACATCGACTAAGTCAGCGATTACGGCGGAAGCAGTTGGCTCTGAGCCAGCACCTTTGCCGTAATAGAGCGTAGTACCAACCGCATCACCGAACACTTGAACCGCATTCATGGCACCTTCCACATTCGCGATCAACCGTTTGCTGGGTATCAAGGTCGGATGGACTCGCAGCTCAATTCCGGATTTGGTTTTCTTGGTAATGCCAAGTAACTTAATGCGATAGCCCAGTTGCTCCGCATATTTAATATCGGTTGCCGCTAAGTTCGTGATGCCTTCGACATAGGCTTTATCAAATTGCATCGGAATACCAAATGCAATTGCGCTCATAATGCTGACTTTATGGGCAGCATCAATGCCTTCAATATCAAACGTCGGATCGGCTTCGGCATAGCCTAGGCGCTGAGCTTCCTTTAATACAGTGGCAAAGTCGGATCCCTTGTCGCGCATCTCCGACAAAATGAAATTGGTCGTGCCATTAATGATGCCGGCAATCCACTCAATTCGATTGGCAGTAAGTCCCTCGCGCAAGGCTTTAATGATCGGTATACCGCCGGCAACCGCAGCCTCAAATGCGACCATCACCCCCTTCGCATGAGCTGCTTTGAAGATTTCATTACCGTGCACCGCAATTAAGGCTTTATTGGCTGTAACTACGTGCTTACCTGCGGCGATGGCCTCGAGTACCAAATCCTTAGCAATCCCATAACCCCCAATGAGCTCAACCACGATATCAATCTCGGGGTTTGCAATGATCGCACGAGCATCACTAACGATCTGTGCGCGATCGTGTACTAGCTCTTTAGCGCGCTCCACATTGAGATCGGCGACGGTGTGAATGCGAATGCCGCGGCCAGCACGGCGCAGAATCTCATCTTGATTGCGTTCGAGGACCGTGAAAACGCCCCCACCAACAGTTCCAATACCTAATAGTCCAACTTGAATCGGCTTCATGATGCCTTTGTAGCGAGTGATGCAGTGGCAGATGACTTGCCATGCTTTTGACGATAACGCTCCAGAAAACGCGCAAAGCGGCCAATGGCATCTTTGAGCACATCTTCATGAGGTAAGAAAACAACACGGAAATGATCTGGCTTCACCCAATTAAAGCCAGATCCCTGAACCATCAATACCTTTTCTTCGCGCAACAAGTCGGCGATGAATTCTTGATCGTTCTCAATCGGGTACATCTCTGGGTCTAATTTAGGAAACAAATACAGCGCCGATTTCGGCTTCACACAACTCACTCCCGGGATAGCGGTAATTAACTCCCAAGCGAGATCACGTTGCCGTGCCAGACGCCCTCCTTTGGCAACCAAATCATCAATGCTTTGATAACCACCCAACGCTGTTTGAATGGCGTACTGTCCCGGAACGTTTGCGCACAGACGCATCGAGGACAGCATGTTCAATCCTTCGATGTAATCCTTGATACGTGACTTATCCCCTGAAACCACCATCCAGCCGGAGCGGTAGCCGCAGGAGCGGTAATTCTTGGACAGTCCATTAAAGGTAATAATGACGACATCGGATGACAATGATGCAAGGGAAACGTGCTGCTCCTCGTCATACAGCATCTTGTCGTAGATTTCATCGGCAAAGAGAATGAGGCCATGCTCGCGCGCAATTTGCGTAAGCTCCGTCAGCACTGCTTTGGAATAAATCGCTCCTGTTGGATTGTTTGGATTAATCATCACAATCGCTTTGGTGCGTGAAGTGATTTTTGAGCGCAAGTCGGCTAGGTCCGGGGCCCACTCTTTCGCTTCGTCACATAAATAATGAATCGGGGTGCCGCCCGACAAACTCACTGCAGCAGTCCATAGGGGGTAGTCTGGTGCAGGAACTAAAACCTCATCACCATTGTTCAGCAGCGCGTTCATCGCGAGCACGATCAATTCCGAGACGCCGTTGCCGGTATAGATGTCATCCAAGGTAACGCCCTGAATGCCTTTTTCTTGGCAATACTGCATGATTGCTTTGCGGGCCGCAAAAATGCCTTTTGAATCGGAATATGCAGACGCATTGCTTAAATTTCGAATCATGTCGAGCTGAATTTCTTCAGGCGGATCAAAACCAAAGACGCCGACATTGCCGATGTTTAATTTGATGATTTTGTGACCCTCTTCCTCCATGCGCTGAGCAAGCTCAAGGACGGGTCCACGAATGTCATAACAAACGTGATTTAGCTTTTCAGACTTCAG
>JAIXPY010000049.1 GCA_027486025.1 Burkholderiaceae bacterium | reverse complement strand
GCGGTTCTCTGCCGCTGAGTTCACCTGCCTCGGTGATGGAATTGGTAGACGTGCCGGACTCAAAATCCGGTGCCGCAAGGCGTGTCGGTTCGAGTCCGACCCGAGGCACCACAGCGCATCCATGCGCTGTTTTTTTAGATCTGATAATTCTCTGGCGTATTCGACATGGCCTGCTCAACGATCTTTTTCGTCAAGGTGGGCGAGAACAGCTCAATGAAGGTAAAGACAAAAGAGCGTAAGTAGGCGCCTTGCTTGACTCCCAAGTGGGTGACGTTATTGCCAAACAAATGCCCCACCGGGATAGCGCGCAGATTGCGATCACGCTCTGCATCAAATGCAACGCCCGCAACAATGCCAATACCCATGCCAACCTCGACATAGGTCTTAATCACATCGGCATCGATGGCTTCCAGAATGATGTCTGCTTGCACATTGCGCTGGGCAAACGCAGCATCAATTTTATTGCGTCCAGCAAATGCTTTGTCGTAGGTAATCAATGGGTACTTGCCGAGGTCTTCGATCGTAATCGAGCGTGAGCTGAGTAAGGGGTGATTGACTGGCACGATCAGGAGGTGTTGCCATTGGTAACCAGGTAGCGCAATAACGCCTTCACAATTGGCAATGCCTTCGGTTGCAATTGCAATGTCCGCTGCGTCGTGCAAGAGCATATCGGCGATCTGCGAAGGGCTGCCTTGGGCAATACTGACGCGGACCTTCGGAAAGCGTTTGGTAAATTCCGTCAACACTTTTGGCAGGGCATAGCGGGCTTGCGTATGGGTGGTTGCAATCACGAAGCTGCCTTGATCTTGTGTTGCAAAGTCCTGGCCAACTCGTTTTAGGGTTTCAACTTCATCTAGGATCCGTTCAATCGAGAGCAGAATGCGTTTGCCGGGCTCAGTGAGGGAGCGAATGCGTTTGCCGTGGCGACGAAAGATCTCAACGCCCAACTCATCTTCCAGTTCGATAATCGCCTTAGAAACCCCAGGCTGCGAGGTGAAGAGTGCTTTCGCAGCGGAGGTGAGGTTAAATTGCTGGCGAACAGCCTCGCGTACAAAGCGAAATTGATGCAAATTCATGAAAAGGATTCCTTATATATCTTGATCGATATAGGAACTCAATTCTAAATTATCTTTGTGTATTTAAGACCGCGAAACCCATTTCAGGCCAATCAGGGCAAGCAGAAAATACGCCAGGGGCGGGGTTAGGGCGGTGAGATAGGCGGGCCATGCCCCCAGCAGACCAACATTGGAAAAAAGGGCATTGAATAACTGAAAGCTCATGCCGAGCATGATGCCGCCGAAAATCTTGATGCCGATACCCCCTGCGCGCGCCTTTAAATAGGCAAACGGCAAAGCAAGAGCGAGCATGACAAAGACAATGAAGGGGTAGATGAGTTTTTTCCAAAACGCAATCGCGTGGCGCTGCACATCTTGCTTATTCTCATTCAGGTGGGCAATGAATTGCCCTAGACTAAAGATCGACATGCGCTCTGGGTTGACGAGTAACACGCCCAAGATTTCTGGGGTAACTTTGGATGCCAAGGTCATCGATGGCTTGATGGATGTATTAGCAGAGTACACGGGGTCCAAGGCATTTTTGGTTTGCGCCTCCTTGAAGCGGGTCTCCGTCACATTATTTAGCTCCCACGAACCAGTTTCATTAAAGCGGCCTGACTCGGCATTGCGGATCGAGAGCAGGCGGTAGGCATCATCGAACTCATACATGCGAACCTGCCTGACTTGCTTATCTGGTTCAATTTTTCCAATATTGATATAGCGCACCCCCGGGCGAACGGATCCAACGCCCTCCTCATCGCGAAGCTGGTCTTTGACCCACACCCCCGTACGAAACTGCGAGGAAAAACTGGAGCCCATGGCTTTCAATTTCATACGCTCAGAGAAGGACTCTGCCAGCGGACCAACCCACTCACTGAGCAGCAGGGTGACTGCCACAATCGGTAAGGAGATTTTCCCAAGCATCACAAGACCACGGCGGATATCGAGGCCAGCAATACGCAGGATGGTGAATTCCGATTGGCTGGCCAGCATTGCAAATACGTAAATACTGCTAATCAATCCGGCGATCGGAATAATTTCAACAATGCGACTCGGCGCCTTTAATAGGACATGGCCCAGAGCAAGCAAGAGGGTGTATTGCTGATTGACCGAACCCAGCTCTGCCAAAACATCAAAAAATAAAAAGAGGGCAACGAGCGCAAAAAGAATAAAGCCAAACGCAGCATAAATTTGCTTTGCTAGGTAGCGCTCATAGATGTAAGGAAAGAGAAAATTCATGGGCGGGTCAGAAAGGCGGGCAACTGCCGCTTCCACCATTTAAGGGATGGATTAATCCGGTTGCGAATCAAGACTGCGGCTATCAGTAAGGCAAGCAAATGAATCGGCCAGATGGCCACAAAAAAATCAAGACGACTTTGAGAGACAAAATTTTGGGCCAGATTAAGCAGGTTGCTGTAAATCAAATAGACCAGCACGGCATAAAACATGGCGGTGTAATTGCCTAGGCGCGGATTAACGTAGGCCAATGGAATTGCAATAAAGACTAAGCCTAAAGCCATGAGTGGCAAGCCTATACGCCACAGCAGCTCGCCGCGGTTAGAGGGTGAGGGGTCTTTCAGAAGTTCCTGAACACTGCGTTCGCGGTCGCGTGGCGGGGGCTCTGTTAACTCTTTATTGCGCAATTTGGTTTCGTACTCATCAAACTCCAGAATACGAAAGTCGGGCTGGGTGGGCAGACCCTCATAGCGCCGGCCGTCTTTGAGAATGATGTTCTTTTCGCCCGTCGGGGTATTTTCAATAAATCCAGTTGCCGCTACCGCAATGCTCAGGCGTTGATTTCTGGAATCGGCAACGAAGATATTTTTGACTTCGCGATTATCGACATTCAATTCCTCAATAAAGAAAACCCGTTCGGCTTTAGCTGACTCTCGAAACTGCCCAGCTGTGACCATCGATACATCATCGCGTTGCTGAAAGCGTTGGCTGATCAGGGCGGATTCGCGATTGGCCCAAGGCCAAGCAAACAGGGCAAGCAGGGCAATAATGATGATGAGCGGAATAGCAAACCGCAGAATAGGCCGAATTAAACTCATGATGCTTAGGCCACTGGCAAACCATACAATCATTTCAGAGTCTTTGTACCAGCGCACCAAAACGATCAGAACCGCAATAAAAAGAGAAACCGTCAGTAGGACAGCCAAGTAGCCGATTGTCGCCAAGGCGATCAATACCAGCGCATCCTCCGGGTTGACGACGCCGCTTGCAGCAAAGCCTAAAATTCGGATGACCAAGGTGGTGACCATGATGGTCACCAATACCAAAAATACCCCCCCAGTGGTTAAGCTCAGTTCGCGGCGAAGGGCTTGGTCAAAAATCATGCGTTCTATGCAAGGGCGTTGGCAGAAAAGTCTAGTTTAGTGGGGAAATGCGGCACGAATCGGAGGGAAACCTACAGCTCGGAGGATAATGGAAAAAACCACTACAAATGACTTCCCTATGCAAATTCAATTTAGCACGAAAACATTGCCCCAAGCCGACTTTGATTCTGCAAAGCAGGTAAAGCCGGCGATTGC
>JAIXPY010000190.1 GCA_027486025.1 Burkholderiaceae bacterium | reverse complement strand
GCTTGCGCAGCTTCTAGATTGGTCTTAAAGACCGTGTCATCCAAATTACGCGCGCCAACATAACTGCCGGTATTGACATCAATGGTAGTCATCGACTCGGTCTGATCGATCATCAGGTATCCGCCAGATTTGAGATCGACGCGCCGACCCAAAGCCTTGTTGATTTCGGCATCGACATCAAACAAATCAAACAAAGCACGCTCGCCGCGGTGCAGGGTTAATTTGCCAACGAGGTTGGGTGTATAGGTCTCCGCAAAGCGATTTAAGCGCTCAAAGTTCTCTGCCGAATCGACTCGTATTTGCATGGTCTTATCACTAGCCAGGTCACGCAATACCCGCTCTGCCAAACTCAAGTCCTGAAAAAGAAGGGCGGGTGCCGCTTTCTGATTCACCGAGGCCAAAATGGTTTCCCAGGTTGTTTTGAGGTAGAGGAGATCAAGCGTTAGTTCGGCGTCCGTAGCATCTTGCGCAATGGTGCGCACAATAATGCCGCCAGTTTGATTATTAGGCAGTAGTCCAGTGATGCGGGCCTTGATGGCTTCACGCTCATCTGGATTTTCGATGCGTTGTGAGATGCCAATGTAGGGCTCATTGCCAGATTCTTTTTGCGATTGTGGCAAATACACCAGATTGCGACCCGCAATGCTGATCTGGGTTGTAAGGCGCGCGCCTTTCGTACCAAGCGGATCTTTTAACACTTGCACAATTAAGGTTTGGCCTTCGTAGAGGACTTTTTCAATTTGAGTCTGCTGATTCTGTTGTGCAATATCGGCGACATGCATGAATGCCGTCCGCTCGAGACCCATTTCAATAAAGGCCGATTGCATGCCAGGTAGAACCCGAACCACCTTAGCCAAGTAAATATTGCCCACAATTCCGCGCTGGCGGGTGCGCTCAATTTGCAGCTCTTGTACTGCCGCTTGTTGAATTAATGCCACCCGTGTTTCTTGGGGTGTGATGTTGATTAGGATTTCTTCATTCATAGTGGGTTTGCAATTTCTGGCATGAGCGTAAAGGATACGCCAGCCTGTTGCAGTAGAGTAGCCATTTCAAATAAGGGTAAGCCCATGATGCCGCTGTAACTGCCGTTGATGCGGCGGATAAAGGCGCTACCTAGGCCTTGGATGCCGTACGCACCGGCCTTGCCATAGGGTTCATGGCTCGCAATATAGGCCTTAATCAGGGTATCGCTGAGCGGCATAAATTCCACTTGCGATACCTGTACCAGGCTAATGGGTTTTGCCGACTGATGGGGTAGCAGTGCAATCGCTGTTAGCACCTCGTGGGTTTGGCCGCTGAGCAAGCGTAAGATTCGTGCGGCGTCAAACGCATCTGCTGGCTTACCCAGGATCTGGGCGGCATCGCTACTGGGAAGGCTCACGGTGGTGTCGGCACATAAAATTGGCGCCCAAGGCAGGCCTCTCTTTTTCCAGCGCTGTGCCGCAGCACCGCATTTTGCTAGCGTCACGCGCTCAACGTAGGCCCTGGCTTTTTCATGGGGGAGTGGCGCCTCGATTGCTTCTGCATCTTCATCATTACTAGGTAAGAGCAATTCAAAGCGCACACCGAGTTGCGTCAATAATTCTTGGCGGCGGGGACTTTGGGATGCGAGGTAGAGAAACGAATGCATTACTAATGGATTTACTTATTCACGGTGGTAAGGGTGGCCTTGCAATATCGTCCATGCCCGGTAGAGCTGCTCGGTTAATAAGACCCGCGCCATCGCATGCGGTAAGGTGAGGCTAGATAAGCGCCAAATGGCATCGGCCTTTTGCTTGAGGCTAGCATCCAAGCCATCGGCGCCACCAATCAGAAAGGCGACGTCACCCCCATCTTGGCGCCACTGGGCCAATTGCTCAGCAACACCTTGCGTGCTCAGATCCTTACCCCGTTCATCAAGCGCAATCAGGCGAACTCCTTTGGGTATGGCTGCAGTGATCTTGATTGCCTCCTTCGCGGGGGAGAGGTCGGGCTTGATTTCTTTGAGCTCGATGCTGCAATCGGCTGGCATGCGCTTGAGGTAGTCGTTGCAAGCGCTCGATACCCAGTCGGGCATCTTATGGCCTACCGCAATGATGATGAGACGCATACTTGCTTAAGGGACGGCGATGCAGTCAGATGCGCTGCTCTAGTCCTCATCCTCATCGGAAAACTCACTGGCCTTGGCAAGGCCTTTAGCGCCTGCTAATTTAACGCGGACTGGCTTAGCGCCCCACATGCCTTCCAGTTGATAGTAGGAGCGCAGCATGGGTTGCAAAATATGCACCACGATATCACCGCAATCGACCAAGACCCACTCACCTGTTTCAAGGCCTTCAATGGAAATCACCTCACCACCTTTGCTGTTAACTTCTTCCTTTACCGACATCGCCAGCGAGCGGGTTTGGCGATTGCTGGAGCCGGTTGCAATAATCACGCGGTCGAATAATTCACTCAGTTTGGTGGTGTCATAGACACGAATGTCCTGTGCCTTGACATCTTCCAGGGCATCAATAATGGTGCGTTGTAATTTACGTAGGTCCATAGTGTCTTTTAATGAATAGGGGATGATCTTATCGTGATTGGGAGTAAAGACCTAACTTCTCAATTAGATCCAATACTTCGTCGGGAATTTGTTCTGCTAAAGGCGTATTTGGGTTAATGCTGCCCGCAGCCAGTTGTTTGCGGATAGCAATCGATGAGAGGTACATGTCTAGCATCTGGTCCAAGTAAATCGAACCACAGGGCGATAGTTCAAGTAGATGCGCATCGCTGGTTTGATGCGCCGCGATAAAACGACCCAGTTCAGAAGCGGGGTCAATGGTGAGGGTAAATTCAGGGCGCCGCGCCACGGCCAAATGGACTTCTTTTAGTAAATGCTGCCAATCTTGCCAGGTATCGATTTGCATCAAGCTGTCGGCACCCATCAGCCAAATGAGGCGCGTGGTACTGCCGTAACGCTGACGCAGGGCAATCGCTGTATCGATGGTGTAGCTTGGTCCTTGGCGGTCTAGTTCAATGCGATCCACTTCGATCGGGATCTGAATGCCCGCCTCACCTAATAATCGGTGCAGTGCAATGGCAGCTGCCTGCGTTAACTGATAGCGCGTTTCCGGTGGGGTAATAAAAGCGGATTTTTGCCAGGGATTGCCACTGGGGATCAATAGCAAACGATCTAATTGAAACAAGGTTGCAAAGTGCGCCGCAACCCGCAAGTGTGCCCAATGGGGTGGATCAAAGGTGCCGCCTAAGATGCCAATTTTTTCTGGTGCAGTCAATTAGGCTAACCAGTCGCGGGGCTTTAAGTAGTAATCGTAGAGTTTTGCTTCGGGTGTGTTGGGTTCTGGTGTCCAGTTGTAGCGCCACGTTACCACGGGCGGCATCGACATTAGAATCGATTCCGAGCGGCCGCCTGACTGCAGGCCAAAAATGGTGCCACGGTCAAAAATGAGGTTGTATTCGACATAACGGCCACGACGGTATTCCTGAAAGTCACGCTCAGCTTGCGTGTATGGCTCTTGATAGCGACGCTCTAAAATCGGCAAATAGGCTTCAATGAATGAATTACCTACAGCTTGTGTCATAGCAAAGCTGCGTTCAAACCCAAGCTCATTAAAGTCATCAAAAAAGACGCCCCCAATACCCCGGGGCTCATCGCGGTGCTTAAGATAAAAATACTCATCACACCATTTTTTAAAGCGGGGATGCAGGTCACTGCCAAAGGGATCAAGCGCATTCTTCGCCGTTTGGTGAAAGTGTTTGCAGTCTTCATCAACGCCATAGTAGGGGGTGAGATCGAATCCACCGCCAAACCACCATACCGGATCTTTATCTGGGGCCTGTGCAATAAAACAGCGCACATTCATATGGGCGGTGGGTGCTTTGGGGTTGCGCGGATGAAACACCAATGACACGCCCATAGCCTCAAAACTACGGCCCGCCATCTCGGGGCGATTTTGGGTAGCAGTGCTCGGCATTTTGTCGCCACGCACATGCGAAAAACCAACACCACCTTTTTCAAGGATGTTGCCATTTTCTAAAATGCAGGTGCGCCCCGATCCACGCAATGGACTGTCCTCTGGTTTTTGCCAGTTATCCGCAACAAATGCCTTGCCATCAAGTAGGCCGGTGGCGGAAACGATGCGGTCCTGCAGGCCTAGGAAGTAGTCTTTAAGTGCTTGTGTGTCGATTTGCAAAATGGAGCTCACTGGTGGGGAAATGAATGCCAAGCTTATTTTAGAGCGCGATGGCCAATATCCTGCCGATATTGCATGCCATCAAAATGGATTTGCTCAATGACCTCGTAAGCCTCTTTTTGGGCTCCCCGCACGGTATCGGCAAGGCCAACGACGCAGAGCACGCGGCCACCGTTGGTACGCAATGCGCCGTCGGTCATGGCAGTACCCGCATGAAAGGTAATAGCGCTAGCAGTATCTTGGGGAATGCCAGTAATGGCATCGCCTTTGCGTGGTGCATCTGGGTATTGGTGCGCTGCCAGCACAACCCCAAGGGCGGTACGGCGATCCCATTCCAACTCCACTTCATTGAGCTTGCCATCTACTGCCTTATCCAAAGCGTGAACCAAGTCGCTGCGCAGGCGCGCCATAATCGGCTGGGTCTCTGGATCACCCATGCGGCAGTTGAACTCCAAGGTTTTGATTTGACCCTCGGGGCTAATCATGAGGCCGGCATACAAAAAGCCAGTGTAGGGAATGCCATCGGCTTTCATGCCCTGAATGGTCGGCATGATGACTTCACGCATGGCTTTGG
>JAIXPY010000006.1 GCA_027486025.1 Burkholderiaceae bacterium | reverse complement strand
CGAAAATTGCAAAGGACCTTACCAATGAATACTAGCAGCGCCGAATTTTTAGCCTCCAAGGCCGAATCCACCGCAATCCCTACTAAAACCGGACCTGAAATGATTGGTGCCGAGATGCTCGTCCATGCCCTGCATGCCGAAGGCGTCGAGTTTGTCTGGGGCTACCCCGGTGGAGCAGTTCTGTTCATCTACGATGAAATCTATAAACAAGACAAGTTTGAGCACATTTTGGTGCGCCATGAGCAAGCGGCTGTGCACGCTGCCGATGGCTATGCCCGTGCTACAGGCAAGGTCGGAGTCGCTTTAGTGACCTCTGGTCCGGGCGTTACCAATGCTGTTACTGGCATTGCGACTGCCTACACCGATTCGATTCCCATGGTCATCATTACGGGCAACGTACCTACCTATGCGATTGGCGAAGATGCCTTCCAAGAAGCCGATACCGTTGGCATTACGCGACCCATCGTCAAACATAATTTTTTAGTGAAAGACATTAATGATTTAGCGCTGACGCTAAAGAAAGCCTTTCACATTGCGCAGACTGGAAGACCAGGCCCCGTGCTGGTTGATATCCCGAAAGACATTTCAGCAGCCAAGGGTCAGTTCATTTACCCCGAAGAGCTGACCATGCGCTCTTACAACCCTGTTCTACGCGGCCACAGCGGCCAGATTCGCAAAGCGGTTTCCTTATTGCTGGAAGCAGAGCGTCCGTTTATTTACACGGGCGGTGGCGTCATTCTGTCCGATGCGGCCCCTGAGCTCAAAGCCTTTGCTGATGCCCTCGGTTACCCCGTGACCAATACCTTGATGGGCCTAGGCGGCTTCCCAGGGACTAGCCCCCAGTTTGTCGGCATGCTAGGTATGCACGGCACGTACGAAGCCAATATGGCCATGCAGCATTCGGATGTATTGATTGCGATTGGTGCGCGTTTTGATGACCGTGTGATTGGCAATACGCAGCACTTTGCAAGCCATCCACGCAAGATCATTCACATTGATATTGATCCATCCGTGATTGCCAAGCGCGTTAAGGTCGATGTACCCATCGTTGGTAATTTGAAGGAAGTGTTGGTCGAGATGACCAGCCAAATTAAAGCGGCGGGCCCACTCAAGAACGGCGCCCACCTTGCGAAATGGTGGGATCAGATTAACGAGTGGCGCAAGAAGGATTGTCTGAAATACGACCGTGATTCACAGATCGTCAAGCCCCAGTACGTAGTAGAAAAGTTATGGGAACTCACCGGCGGTGATGCCTTTATTTGTTCTGACGTCGGTCAGCATCAAATGTGGGCGGCGCAGTTTTATAAGTTCGACAAACCCCGTCGCTGGATTAATTCAGGTGGCCTTGGCACCATGGGTGTTGGCTTGCCGTACGCCATGGGTATCAAAAAAGCCTTCCCAGATCAGGATGTATTCACGATCACGGGCGAAGGGTCGATTCAGATGTGTATTCAAGAACTGTCGACCTGTAAGCAATACAACACGCCTGTCAAAATTGTGTCGCTCAACAACCGTTACTTAGGTATGGTGCGTCAGTGGCAAGAGTTGACTTACAACCGTCGCTATTCCAGCTCCTACATGGATTCTTTGCCTGACTTTGTGAAGTTGGCAGAGGCCTTTGGTCACGTCGGTATGCGTATCGAAACCAAAGCAGACGTCGAGCCAGCCCTCAAGGAAGCTATTCGCTTGAAAGATCGCACGGTCTTCATGGATTTCCAAACCGATCCAGAAGAAAACGTGTGGCCAATGGTACAAGCCGGTAAAGGCATTACTGAAATGCTCTTAGGTAGTGAGGATCTGTAATGCGCCACATTATTTCAGTATTACTTGAGAATGAGCCAGGCGCATTATCGCGGGTCGTTGGTCTATTCTCGGCACGTGCTTACAACATTGAAACACTCAGCGTTGCGCCGACGGAAGATCCATCCTTATCGCGCATGACGATTGTGACAATTGGCTCTGAAGATGTGATTGAGCAAATCACCAAGCACCTCAATCGATTAGTTGAGGTGGTGAAAGTGTTTGATTTAACCGAAGGCTCGCACATTGAGCGCGAACTCATGTTGATCAAAGTTCGTGCCGTTGGCAAGGAGCGCGAGGAGCTCAAGCGCACTACCGACATCTTCCGCGGTCGCATCATTGATGTCACTGACAAGAGTTACACCATTGAGTTGACCGGTGACGGCTCCAAGCTCGATGCCTTCATTGATTCGATTGACCGCGCTTCCATTCTAGAAACGGTTCGCTCTGGCGGCTCCGGGATTGGTCGCGGCGAACGGATTTTGAAGGTCTAATACGCTTCATTCGGAATGTACTCTTAAGCCCATTTGTTTAACCCATTTATTACGATTCAAAGATAAGGAAATAGCATGAAAGTTTTTTACGATAAAGACGCGGATTTATCCCTGATTAAAGGCAAGAAAGTCACCATCATTGGTTATGGTTCACAGGGTCACGCGCATGCATTGAACTTAAACGACTCAGGCGTCAAAGTAACGGTTGGTTTGCGCAAAGATGGCGCATCATGGAAAAAAGCAGCCAATGCTGGCTTGACCGTGAAAGAAGTAGCCGAGGCAGTGAAGGACGCTGACATTGTCATGATGCTTCTGCCCGATGAGCAAATTGCAGAGGTATACAAGAATGAAGTGCACGGCAATATTAAGCAGGGCGCGGCTTTAGCATTTGCCCATGGCTTTAATGTCCATTACGGTCAAGTACAGCCCCGCGCTGATTTGGACGTAATCATGATTGCTCCTAAGGCGCCAGGCCACACTGTGCGTGGTACTTATAGCCAAGGCGGCGGCGTTCCTCACTTGATCGCGGTTTACCAAGACAAATCCGGTTCGGCTCGTGATCTCGCTTTGTCTTATGCAACTGCGAACGGCGGCGGCCGCGCCGGCATCATCGAAACCAATTTCCGCGAAGAAACTGAAACCGATTTATTCGGTGAGCAGGCTGTTCTGTGTGGCGGTACTGTCGAACTCATCAAGGCCGGTTACGAGACCTTGGTTGAAGCCGGTTACGCGCCAGAGATGGCTTACTTTGAGTGCTTGCATGAACTCAAGTTAATTGTGGATTTGATCTACGAAGGCGGCATTGCGAATATGAATTACTCGATTTCAAACAATGCGGAGTACGGCGAGTACGTTACTGGTCCGCGCATTGTGACGGAAGATACCAAGAACGCTATGCGTCAGTGCCTCAAAGACATTCAGACTGGCGAATACGCGAAGAGTTTCATTCTCGAGAACAAGGCTGGCGCACCCACCTTAATCTCCCGTCGTCGCCTGAATTCCGAGCACCAAATTGAAATCGTCGGCGAGAAGCT
>JAIXPY010000090.1 GCA_027486025.1 Burkholderiaceae bacterium | reverse complement strand
GATTGCCCAAGAACTTTCTTTACCAGGATTTTGGACCGAGTGCGTAACAAACCACCCATACAGCCAACACGAAATGATTGCCTTTAATGCCAACGAAACAGGCTTGTTTATTGGAAATACTCCAGGCACTGTATCCATGAAGGGCCTAGAAAATCATCCAGAAACTCGCATGTCATTGCTTGCTTTTTATTTGCAGTTAAATGATCGCCCACACACCATCTTTATGCCAGCCCAACATGCTGAACATGCAACATCATTAGTGGGTGATTTAAACCTTCAACGCAATATAGTGATTTCGAGTAAGGCGGCCAGCGGCATAACGACTTTTCATACTGTCATTAATTCCAGTATCCAGACGGCAAATATTGCAATCGATCGCATTGGGAGTGATTTAGTCGCCGCAGTCAAACATGAACTCATGAAACTCGAGCACCTCAATCTGGCATCTATTTATTTAGATATTCCAATTGAGCAAGAAACAGCAGCAAATGCCTATCTCGAATTAGAAAGTATTGGATTTTTCTGGGGATCTTGGATGCCCAATTTTTCCACCGAGGGTGACTCGCTAAGGCTGCAAAAAATATATCAGCCGGTCGATATAAATACAATTATCTGCGCAAGACCCCAAGGTGAATCTGTAAAGAATTTCATCGTTTCCGAATGGGAAAGAGTTTCTCGATCTCAATAAAATCCAACGTTTTATTTAATTAAGTGCAACTGCTTAAGGTGCGCTTTAGAACGCTGGTACTGAGCCTCCCCTTGTAACTCAGTCCATGCTATTGCCACTGAAGTTGGCATCAATCGATTTAAACGAATAGCCGATTCTTTCAGCTTTTCTTTGGAAACCTTCAGATCATTAATCAATTGATCTGCAAGATCTGGTCGATTACAAATCAATACCGCATCGCATCCTGCCGATAAGGCCAAATCCGCACCTTTCACAACATTACCAGCAACGCTAGCGCCCTCCATCGATAAATCATCACTGAAGATCACGCCATCAAACGCCAATTGCTGGCGCAAGATGGTTTGCAGCCACGTTTTAGAAAATCCCGCAGGATGGCTATCGACTTTGGGGTAAATCACATGGGCCGGCATCACAGCAGCCAGACTTAAATCAAGCCACTCGTATGGCTTGGCATCGCATTTTAAGATAGCGCTCAGGGAGCGCTCGTCTACCGGAATGGCTACATGCGAATCCGCTTCTGCCCAGCCATGCCCAGGAAAATGCTTGCCGCAGTTAGCCATGCCAGCCAGCTGCAGCCCAGCATTCAAGGACTTAGCAAGGGCATACACAATCTGCGGGTCCGAGCTAAATGAGCGATCGCCAATCACTCCGCTTCGACCAAAGTCGAGATCCAGCACCGGGGTAAAACTAAAATCAACGCCGCAAGCGCGCAGCTCTGCCGCCAAAATATAGCCACACGCTGTTGCTGCAGTCATTGCCGCAATCGCAGGCTCCGAGGCGAAGGCAGCTTTGTTTTTCTTCGGGGCTTGCATCCAGAGTTCGCCTAATTTGCGCATGGCAGGTAGATGCGTAAATCCATCGGCCCTGCAGCGCTGCACTCGACCGCCTTCATGATCAATCGATATCAAGACATCCGGCCGCAGGGCCTTAATGCTAGCCGTCAGTGCAGTCAGCTGCTTGCGATTGGAAAAATTCCGAGCAAATAAGATCACGCCGCCTGTTAAGGGATGCTCAATACGGCGGCAGTCGTCTGGGGTAAGTTCGAGGCCTATTACATCTAAGGTAATAGGGCCAGGCTGATGAGTAGATACCGCCATTATTTTCCTTTAGGCAAAAGAGGATGAATACTGTTTTACTAAATCAGATAATAATTACATTGACCGCATTCACTAGCCAATGTAATTACTAGGATCATGTGTGGTGACGATTGGCGTACCGTAGCTCACCACCACAAACGCAATAGCCATATCTTGCTCGTCACTCACCGTCACTTCCGCATGCCAATCGCGCTCTTCCATAAAGAGTGCAAGCGGGCCAGAATAATGGGTGACTGGCTTACCGCTGGGCTCATTTAAGGTTTGCAGTGAGCGCCAGGTCATCGGCATGCGCATACCTAAACCAATGGCCTTTGAGAATGCCTCTTTGGCGGCAAAGCGCGTAGCCAAATAAGCCATGCCCCGCTTCTGATTACGCGCTAAGCGCTGATGGAACACTACCAATTCTTCTTTACCTAAAATACGCTCAGCTAAACGGCCTTGCGTTCGTTCATATGCAGCGATCAAGCGCTCCATTTGCAAAATATCCGTACCAATGCCGACGATCATGGCGCTATACCTAAGCGGAAGAGGCGCGGGCGCGCACCATTAAAGCCCTCATATCCAAAATGGCTTGTTGCCAACCTTTGAATAATGCCTCGGCAACAATTGCATGCCCAATATTCAGTTCGGATAACTCGGCGATCATGGCGATCGGACTCACGTTGCTTTCATTTAGGCCATGGCCGGCATTGACACGCAAGCCAAGCTGTTTTCCATATTGAGCTGCAGTCCGAATGCGCTCCAACTCGCGTGTCTGCGCATCGCCAGCGAGGTCAGCATAGCGCCCCGTATGTAACTCAATGACGGTGGCGCCTGCTTTACTAGCAGCCAGTATTTGCTTTTCTTCAGGATCAATAAAGAGCGACACCCGAATGCCTGCATCAACAAGCTGGGAAGTAGCCCGTTTGACCGCCTCAAAATGACCGACGACATCGAGACCTCCCTCGGTCGTAACCTCTTCGCGCTTTTCGGGCACAAGGCAAACATCATGCGGCTTGATCTGACATGCAATCGCAATCATCTCGGGGGTAACCGCGCACTCCAGATTCATACGCGTTGTAATCAAGGGGCGCAACGCGATTAAATCCGCATCTTTAATGTGACGTCGATCCTCACGCAAATGCAATGTAATTAAGTCTGCGCCCGCCTCTTCTGCCAAGCGCGCAGCTCGAATCGGATCCGGATAGGTCGTGCCGCGGGCGTTACGCAAGGTTGCGACATGATCAATGTTGATGCCGAGCTCAAGGGTATTCATAGGTATAGGGTACTAGATTTTCTTGAGATCAATGAGGATTTGACGGGTTGTCAGGACCTGATCTTGTAAATGAAGGCCAAGTAAAAAGCGCATCAGTTGCTTGCTCTCCAGGAGGGTGTCGGTCTCGGAAAAGTTCCCGGCAGCCATTTCCAGTAAGGCACGGCCACTTAGGATGGGCCAATGCCCAGGATCATCGGATTGCCACGGGCGAATGCCCCGCTCTGGCTGATAAACGTATTTCTCAGCCTCGATTGGAGAAGCATTGCTTTCAACGCAATAATCCAGGGCAGCTGCATAGCCCGTCTCTTGTAGGAGCGCCAATTCAAAAGGCCTTAGGATCTGCTCCAGACGACTGCTGCCGGTATCCATCTCCGATAAGGCTGAAATAGTTGCCATGTAATGGTCATAGAGGGTCTCGTATTCATCTTCGCGAGCCAAGAATTTGACCAGCAATTCATTCAGATAAAAACCGCAGAGAAGCGCATCACCAACGAGTGCAGGAGTGCCGCCTACCCACTCGGACTTGGTTAAGGTACGTAGCTCCGACTTGCCGCTCCATGAAACCAGAAGCGGCTGAAAACGTTGCAATACTGGCCTTAATACAGAATGGGGCCGCTTAGCGCCCTTGGCAATGAGGGCCATACGCCCGTACTGCCGAGTGAATACATCCAGTATTAGGCTCGTTTCTTTATATGGAATGCTGTGCAAAACAAAAGCAGGCTCATCGGCTACACGAGTGGATGCCATTTATTCCAAGCCTTGTGCCCGCAATTCGGCGCGATCATCTGCCCAGCCGCGTTTAACTTTGACCCAGGTCTCTAAAAAGACTTTGCCATCAAATAGCTTTTCCATATCCAGACGCGCTTCAGTAGAAATCTTTTTCAAGCGTTCGCCCTTATCGCCGATGATCATGGCCTTGTGATTATCGCGATCCACCAAAATGGTCGCGGCAATCCGTCGCATCGTGCCGTCCATCTTGAACTGGTCAATCACCACCGAGCTTGCATAGGGCAATTCTTCGCCGGTAAAGCGAAAGACCTTCTCGCGCAGAATTTCAGCAGCCAGAAAACGCTCGCTCCGATCGGTCAAGGTGTCCGCATCGTAGCGCGCCTCACCCTCTGGCAAGTACTCTTCAAGAACGTCAAGCAAGCGCTGCACATCCGTTGGATTCTTGCCGCTCATCGGAATAATTTCCGCAAAGTACTGCTCGGATTGGTCGGGTCTTCCGCCAATCTCGCTCCAAGCCTGGCCCATTTTTTTCATGAAATCCAGTAAAGCGACATCGCGATCAGCTGGTAATTCAAATCGGCTGGCAAACAAATCCAATTTATTTAGTACCAGAATAACCGGAAGATCTTTGGGCAAGAGACGCAATACTTTGGCATCATCCTCGCCAAAATAGCCTGCCTCGACAATAAAACAGGCGACATCGACATCCTGCAGAGCGCTCGTTACTGAGCGATTTAAAGCCTGATTCAGGGTATTCATTTTGCGTGTCTGAAATCCAGGCGTATCGCTAAAAATAAATTGCGCGTGCTGGCGCGTTTGAATCCCTAAAATACGATGACGGGTTGTCTGCGCCTTGCGTGACGTGATGCTGATCTTTTGACCAACCAAGGCATTGAGTAACGTCGATTTGCCCATATTGGGCCTACCCACAATGGCAATCGTTCCACACCGAAATGGTGTATCTTTTTCCACGCTTATGCCTTTAACTTTAGATTGAGCTGCTCTTCAGCTGTATCGGACTTTGCCGCCTTCTTCTTTGCAGAACGGGTCTTTTTGGGTTTGCGCGTTTCTTGCGGCAAGGCCTTGGTAATGGCTAGCAGGGCTAACTTGGCGGCGCCTTGTTCGGCTGCCCGGCGCGATGCCCCAAATCCCTTCACCTTAATTTTTAGGCTCTGGATCACGCACTCGACCTCAAACTGTTGATTGTGCGCTGCGCCTGTTGTCGCCGTGACGGTATAACCAGGCAATGGCATCTGAAAGCCTTGTAGATATTCTTGCAGCAAAGTCTTGTCGTCTTTACCCAAAGTCTTAGGATCGACTTGCGCCAAAATCACGGAATAGAGTTTGCGTAAACTGGATTTAGCCGCATCAAAACCGCCATCGAGGAAAACCGCTCCAGCAACTGCCTCTAATGTGTCAGCCAAAATGGATGGACGCCGAAAGCCGCCACTTTTGAGCTCGCCCTCACCTAGGCGCAAGTAATCCGATAAGGATAGAAGCTGGGCTATCTCATATAAAGCCTGCTGCTTTACTAAATTGGCGCGCACGCGGGATAAATCGCCTTCATCTAAATCGGCGTAACGCTCGTACAGCAATTCGGCGACTACGCAATTTAAAATCGAGTCGCCCAAAAACTCCAGGCGCTCATTGTTTTTCTTGCTATGGCTACGATGCGTTAATGCTTGCTGCAATAGCTCTGGCTTTTTAAACACATAACCCAGGCGCTCTTGAAGCGGATCTAGGTCAATCGCAGCGCGCGCATTCATGCTTATTGAAATCCGCCAATGCGACTCAGAGAGCCCAAATTGAGCCACACGAAGAAAGCCCGACCCACCAGATTTTGATCGGGCACAAAACCCCAAAATCGCGAATCAGCACTGTTGTCCCGGTTATCACCCATGGTGAAGTAGTGCCCAGCGGGAACGGTACACGTCATGCTGTTCGGCAGGAATTGGCAGTTCTCAATCCCAGGAAAGCGCTCCGGCATAAACATACCGGATGGGCGATCAGGGTCGTTCAAAATGCCATGGCTGTTACCGCCCAAATCGGCCGGAAAGGTTTCGGTATAGAGCTTGGCGTAGCGCATACTCTCTTGATCTAAATAATTCTCCCCACCGGTATATTCCAAAGGCTGGCCATTCACCGTAATGCGCTTGTCTTGGTAGGTAATCGTATCGCCAGGAATCGCAACGACCCGCTTGATGTAGTCGACCGACTGATCCAGTGGATAGCGAAATACAACCACATCACCGCGCTTAGGATCACCCAAGTCAACTATCTTTTTGTTGATTACCGGCAAACGAATACCGTAGGTGTATTTGTTCACCAAAATAAAATCGCCGATTTGAAGCGTTGGGATCATTGATCCCGATGGAATCTTAAATGGTTCGATCAAAAATGAGCGCAGAAAAAATACCGCGCAAATGACCGGGAAAAAACTCGCTGAATACTCAAGCCACAAAGGCATGCGGGCAATGCCAGCTGCTTTTCGTTGTGGCGCAAATACCAGCTTATCTGCCACCCACGCGACACCAGTCACCACAACAAGGATGAATAGGATGAGGGCGAAGTTCATTTATCATCTACCTGCAAAATGGCGAGGAAGGCTTCCTGCGGAATTTCAACGTTACCCACTTGCTTCATGCGCTTCTTACCCTCTTTTTGCTTTTCAAGTAACTTGCGCTTACGCGATATATCGCCGCCGTAGCATTTGGCCAATACATTTTTACGTAGGGCTTTGACGTTTTCGCGCGCGACAATGCCGCTGCCGATGGCTGCCTGAATCGCTACATCAAACATCTGCCGCGGAATAATGCCGCGCATCTTGGAAACTACCTCACGGCCACGCGATTGGCTATTACTGCGGTGCACGATCACGGATAAGGCATCGACCTTTTCACTATTAATCAAAATATCGACCTTGACAACGTCGGCCACGCGGTACTCTTTAAACTCGTAGTCCATGGAGGCATAGCCACGCGAGACCGACTTCAAACGGTCAAAGAAATCCAGCACGATTTCTGCCATCGGAATTTCATAGGTCAACTGCACCTGCCTACCCAAGTAGTTCATATTGGTTTGCACGCCGCGCTTGCCGGTACAGAGCGTAATGACCGACCCAACATACTCTTGTGGCATGTATAAATTAACCGTCACGATTGGCTCCAGAATGGCCTCGATCTTTGAAGGGTCTGGCATCTTCGATGGGTTATCGACCACCAATAGGGTGCCATCCCGTTGCTGCACTTGATACACCACCGTAGGTGCAGTAGTAATCAAGTTCATATCGTATTGGCGCTCTAAACGCTCTTGCACAATTTCCATGTGCAGTAAGCCCAAGAATCCGCAGCGGAATCCAAATCCTAAGGCTTGGGATACCTCAGGCTCATAGAGCAGCGATGCATCATTTAGCTTCAGCTTTTCAAGCGACTCACGCAGCTGATCGTATTCATTCGCCTCAACAGGATAAAGACCTGCAAAGACCTGGGACTTCACTTCCTTAAATCCGGGTAATGGCGCACTGGCTGGAGTGCGACCCTGCTGCCCTGTCGCATGGGTTACGGTGTCACCAACCTTAGCAGCCTTCAACTCCTTGATGCCGGCAATAATAAAACCGACCTGACCTGCGCTGAGGTCTGGGCGATCAATTGACTTCGGACTAAAGACGCCCACATGCTCAACCAAATGGGTTGAGCCATTGGCCATCAATGTAATCTTATCTTTGGGCTTGAGAACGCCATTCACAACCCGCACCAACATCACTACGCCAACGTAGTTATCAAACCACGAATCAATGATCAAGGCTTGCAAAGGTTCGGTAACGCTGCCCTTAGGCGGAGGTACTCTCCGAATCATCTCTTCCAGCACATCCGCAACACCAAGACCTGTTTTAGCGGAACAGGTTAATGCATCGGTTGCATCGATACCAATCACATCTTCAATCTCTTGTTTAGCGCGCTCGGGATCGGCCTGGGGTAAATCGATCTTATTTAATACGGGCACAACCTCCATACCCAATTCGATAGCGGTGTAGCAATTGGCAACGGTTTGCGCTTCAACACCCTGGCTAGCATCGACCACTAGTAATGCGCCCTCACATGCCGAAAGTGATCGACTCACCTCATACGAAAAGTCAACGTGTCCTGGGGTATCAATCAGATTGAGGTTATATGTTTTGCCATCCTTCGCTTTGTAGCTGAGGGCTGCGGTTTGGGCTTTAATGGTGATCCCGCGTTCTCGCTCAATGTCCATGGAGTCTAGGACCTGGGCTTCCATCTCGCGATCGGATAAGCCGCCACACAGTTGAATAATTCGATCCGCAAGGGTCGATTTACCATGGTCAATATGGGCGATGATAGAAAAGTTGCGGATTAAATCCATGGTGTTTTATCTAAATTGGCAAAAACACCTTGTCGCAGCACACAGGATGATGCACTGCAATAAGTTGTCTTACCTCAATTGTACTGGTTGAGGCTAAAACCCATTGCTTTTGCCCTTCCTAGGGGTATTTGCGCAAATTATGGGGCTTTAGGCCTCAGCGGGACAATCAAGGTACTGTCTGCGCGTCGCACAAACAGGGCTACAGCCCGATTGGCATCCAAACCTTTGGTAAGCCCCTCAAATTGTTTTACGCTCGTCACATCGCTATCGCCAACCCGCACAATCACATCACCCACGCGAATCCCGGACCGGGCAGCAGCCCCCTCGCCTAGACTTGTAATCTCAACCCCAGATTTAACGTTTAACTCCCGTTTTTTGGAATCTGATAATTCGGTTACACCAAGTCCAAAGGGGTTATTGCTGGTTGCTGCGGATGCCGGACTATCTGGCTTTTTTACCGCAGCCGTTTTTGTGCTGGCCTCGGCATCTGCCACCACCACAGAAAGATCACGTGCCGATCCTTTACGCCAAACCTGAACGGCTGCCTTCGTGCCTGGCTTCGTTTCGCCAACGATGCGTGGGAGATCGCTTGATTTGCTAATCTCGCGCCCACTGAATGCCAAAATCACATCACCGGCTTCGATTCCGCCGTTAGCTGCCGGACCGTTGGGTTCGACATTGCGCACGTATGCACCGCGGGGGCGTCCAAGACCCAAAGTCTCTGCCATTTCTTTGCTTAGGTCACCCAAGGCAACGCCAATCCGGCCACGCACGAGCTTACCAGTAGTGCGTAATTGATCAGCAACGCGCATCGCCTCATCAATCGGAATAGCAAATGAAATTCCCATATAGCCGCCCGAGCGACTAAAGATTTGAGAATTAATACCAATGACCTGGCCAGCAGTATTAATCAAGGGGCCACCCGAATTGCCTGGGTTAACGGCCACGTCGGTTTGAATGAAGGGCAAGTAGTCGCCGGTGTCGCGGCTTTTGGCCGACACAATTCCAGCGGTCACGGTGTTCTCCAAGCCAAATGGAGAGCCAATCGCCAAGACCCACTCACCAACCCGCAACTTGGAGGAGTCGCCCAATGGAAGTTTCGGCAAACCCGTGGCCTCAATCTTGAGCACGGCAACATCGGTGCGCTTGTCTGCGCCCAATAACTTGGCCGTAAATTCCTTCTTGTCAGTTAAGGTCACGTAAATCTTATCGGCACCCTCGACAACGTGGGCATTGGTCAAAATCAAACCATTGGAATCGATGATGAAACCAGAACCAACGCCGCGCTCTGCTTCGCGCGGCTGCCCAGGCGTAGATGGTCCCGATTTAGGGGCGCCCGGCATCGGTACGCCAAAGAAGCGCCGAAAAAACTCTGCCTGCTCTTCCGGAATGCCTGGCGGCAGTCCACCTTGCGTTTGTTGGGCTCCGGCCCGCTGCTCGGTTGTCCGAATATTAACCACGGCAGGACTGGCCTTTTCGACCAAATCGGCAAAATCAGGTGCCAATACCCTTGTCGACTGCGCCACAGAAGCAGGCATAAATGCAAGCTGACCCAAACTCAAGGCAGTCAATACCGCTAAAAAAGTCTTTTTCATATTGTGTGCAGCCCCAAGGGGCCTTAAAAGGGGTAGATGACTAGATATTAGGTCAACTTACCAAAAATCAAGGTACCGTTAGTACCCCCAAAGCCAAAGTTGTTTTTGATGGCATGGTCGATTTTGACGTCACGTGCTGTATTGGCACAGTAATCCAAGTCGCACTCTGGATCTTGGTTAAAAATATTAATCGTCGGCGGTGATTTCTGATGGTGCAGGGCCAAAATAGTGAAGACAGACTCAAGGCCGCCTGCGCCGCCCAATAAATGACCCGTCATGGACTTGGTTGAATTGACCACGACCTTTTTGGCGTGATCACCCAAAGCCGCTTTAATTGCCTCAGTCTCATTCTTATCGCCGAGCGGCGTTGAGGTGCCATGGGCATTCACGTACTGGATTTGATCTGCATTCAGGCCTGCATCACGCATCGCGTTTTGCATACAGCGCTTCGGCCCATCCATATTGGGTGCGGTCATGTGATACGCATCCCCGCTCATGCCAAAGCCGAGTAATTCACAGTAAATGGTGGCGCCACGCGCGCGCGCATGCTCATACTCTTCGAGTACGACAACGCCAGCACCTTCGCCCAATACAAAGCCATCGCGGTCTTTATCCCAAGGGCGGGAAGCAGTGGCTGGATCATCATTGCGGGTCGATAAGGCCCTGGCAGCAGCAAAGCCACCCACACCCAAGGCGGAAATAGTGGACTCTGCACCGCCGGCGACCATCATGTCCGCATCACCGTACTGAATCAATCGTGCAGCCAGGCCAATGCTGTGCAAACCGGTTGTGCAGGCAGTCACCGCAGCTACGTTCGGGCCTTTGAGATTAAACAAAATACTCAAATGCCCAGAAATCATATTGATGATGGAGCCGGGAACAAAGAAGGGGGAAATCCGGCGTGGGCCACGAGCCAGCAACTCAGCGCCCGTATCTTCAATCATCGGCAGACCGCCAATGCCTGAACCCACTAGAACGCCAATACGCTCTGCATTTTCTTCGGTGATTTCGATGCCGCTGTCTCGAATTGCCTGCGCGCCAGCAGCAATGCCGTAATGGATAAAGGTATCCATGTGGCGGGCTTCTTTGGCTGAGACGTACTCTTCCACATTGAAGTCTTTTACTTCGCCCGCAAAATGAACGCTCAGCGGAGTGTGATCAAACTTGGTAATGGTGGCAATACCGCTTTTGCCACTTAAGACGCTAGCCCATGCCGTGTCAACTGAATTGCCCACTGGGGAAATAATCCCCAGGCCGGTGACAACCACGCGGCGCTGGTTTTTCATAGCGGACACAGCCTTGGGCCTAGCTCAGGAATTAACCCTGGGCTTTTGATTTAGCAAAATCGATTGCGAGTTGAACGGTCGTAATTTTTTCAGCTTCTTCGTCTGGAATTTCAATACCAAACTCATCTTCCAAAGCCATAACCAATTCAACTGTGTCAAGCGAGTCAGCGCCTAAGTCATT